>DQAA01000037.1 GCA_003523465.1 Pseudomonas sp. | reverse complement strand
GTGGCGCCCATCGAGCAAGGGCCGTTCTACGCGGTGAAGGTCGAACCGGGCTGCTTCGGCACCTTCGCCGGGCTGCGTACCAACGAGCACGCGCAGGTGCTGGACGGCGAGCAGCATCCGATCGAAGGCCTGTACGCGGCGGGCTGCGATATGGCCAGCATCATGGGTGGGCATTACCCGGCGGGCGGGATCAACCTCGGCCCGGCGCTGACCTTCGGCTACATCGCCGCTCGCCATATCGCCGGGGCGACCGCCTACGAGTGATCAGTTGAAGCGCTGCCCGGAAATCGCCGGGTGGTAGATCGGCTGGACCTTGTTCCCCGCAGGGTCCAGCAAGTGGAAGCTCCAGGTCCCGTCGCCGTGGGCGAAGGGCTTGTCCAGCAGGGTCACCCCGCACTCCTTCAGATAGGCATGCCAGGCGCGCAGTTCGTCCAGGCTGTCGACCACGAAACCGTAATGGTCCACCGCCTGCACGCCACTGCTCGGGGCGAAAGCGCGGCCGAGGGACAGGTTGTCGTTGCCGCAGGTCAGGTAGACCAGGTCTTCGTTGGCACGGTGCAGTACCTCCATGCCCAGCACATCCACATAGAAGCGTTCGCAGACTTCGAGATTCGGCACCAGGATCGCGATATGGCGCAGGCCATTGAGACGGCTCGGACGGACAGGCATGGTTTCGGCTCCATTTTTGTATACAATTTTTCGCAAATATAAGACAAAAAGGAGTTCGACGTGTACAGCCTTCTACTCAAGACCCAACTGCAGCCCGGTAGCCTGGAGCGTTTCATGGAGGCGATGCGGGTCAATGCGGCCAGTTCGGTGCGGGATGAGCCGGGGTGCCTGGTGTTCGATGTGATCCGGGATTTCAGTGATCCGGACCTGGTGTGGTTGTACGAGGTGTACGAGAGCGAGGCGGCGTTCGAGGCGCATATGCTGACCGAGCATTTTCTCGTCAGCCGGCCGTTGGTGGAGCCGTTGATCGTTCGGCAGGATGTGGTGGAGGGAGAAGTTCTGGCCCTTAACTCAAAAGGCAGAAGCTGACGCGGACCCTGTGGGAGCGGGTTTACCCGCGATTACGTCGGTGAATTCACCATGGCAATCGCGGGTGAACCCGCTCCCACAGGGTTCTGCAGCGTCAACGAGTCATCAGAAATCGAAGAACACCGTCTCCCCTTCCCCCTGGATACGGATATCGAAGCGATACGCCGTCTTCCCGTTCACTTCGCAACGCTTGGCCACCAGGGTCTCGCGGCGCTGTGGCTGCTCGATCAGGTTGAGCACCGGGTCCTTGGCATTGGCCTCGGCTTCGTCATCGAAGTAGATGCGGGTCTGCAGGTGGATGTTGATGCCACGGGCAAACAGGCTGATGTTGATGTGCGGCGCCATCGGGACGCCGGCGGCGTTTTTCACCACGCCCGGCTTGATGGTCTGCATGGTCCATTCGCCGGCATCGAAGGTGGTGGCGGTACGGCCAAAACCGTTGAAGGCGTTTTCCAGATTGTAGTCGGTCTGGTAGGCGCCGTTGTGGTCGGCCTGCCAGAACTCGACGAACGAATCGCGCACCAGGTGGCCGTTGCCGTCATAGACGTTGCCGATCACCAGGATGTGCTCGCCCGGCGCGTCGTCCTTGGCCATCTGGCTCCAGATTTCCTGGTCGCGGGTCGGGTTGCCGGCCGCTTCCAGTGCCAGGCCGATGTGGACGTAGGGGCCGGCGGTCTGCGAAGGGGTTTCCGGCAGCAGTTCGATTGGCATGACGGAGCTCCTCAGCGGTTTTCGAAGTGGGTGGCGCGCTGGCCGCGCAGGACGATGTCGAAGCGGTACGCCAGGCAGTCCATCGGGTTGGCGTTGCTCATGTCCAGGCGGGCGATCAGCAGGTCGACCGCCGCCGGGTTGGCGATGCTCTTGACGATCGGGCACAGCGGGATCAGCGGATCACCTTCGAAGTACAGCTGGGTGATCAGGCGGGTCGAGATCGACGGGCCGCTGATCGAGAAGTGGATGTGCGCCGGACGCCAGTCGTTCGGGCCGTTGCGCCATGGGTACGGGCCCGGCTTGATGGTGCGGAAGCTGTAGCGGCCTTCGCTGTCGGTCAGGGCACGGCCGACACCACCGAAGTTGGGGTCCAGCGGCGCCAGGTAGCGGTCGTTCTTGTGGCGATAGCGGCCGCCGGCGTTGGCTTGCCACATTTCCACCAGGGTGTTGGGGATCGGCTTGCCGTACTGGTCGAAGACCCGACCGGTGACCAGGATGCGCTCGCCAACGGGCAGGCCACCGTTGTTGAAGTTCAGCAGCAGGTCATTGTCGTGCTCGCCGAACCGCAGGTGGGAGAAGTCCGGGCCGGTGCTTTCGCTGATCGACTGCGGGATGCTCACCAGCGCCTGGCGCGGGGAGCGGGCGATGGAGGTCTTGTAGTCGGGGGTGAAGGCTTTCGGGTGCCAGTTTCGATCACGGATAACGAAGCGACTGTTGTCTGTAGCAGACATGTCGTTCTCCTGTTCTTGGATTTATGGAGAGCCCGATCAGGACGGGCGAGTGGTGCGACAAAGTGTCTCCCGTCCCGAACCCGGCGAAAACTGAATTGTCCGACCCAATACATAACCATTTGGTTATGTGTAACCACATGTCTCCTGCTGGACTAACCTTTAGGACGACGACACCACCCTTGTGGAGAGACAGCCATGCAATGGCGAAAAGGCAGACGCAGCGACAACGTGGTCGATGCCCGGGGCGAAAGCTCCGGCGGAATGCGCATGGGCGGCGGCAAGGGCCTGACCCTCGGCGCGGTGGTGCTGATCGTCGGCATCGGCCTGCTCACCGGGCAGGACCCGATGCAGATCCTCGGGCAACTGGCTGGCCAGGCCCAGCAAGGTGCCACGACCCAGGCCCCGAGCCAGCCGCTTCCGGCGGCCAATGACGAGGCCAGCCAGTTCGTCGCCAGCATCCTTGGTGACACCGAAGACACCTGGCGGGCGATCTTCGCCCAGGCCAACCGCCAGTACCAGGACCCGAAACTGGTGCTGTTCAGTGGCCAGGTGAATTCCGCCTGCGGCTTCGCCACCTCGGCCACCGGNNACCGGGCCGTTCTACTGCCCGGCGGACCAGCGGGTGTACCTGGACATGAGTTTCTTCCGCGAAATGGAACAGCGCTTCGCCGCCGCTGGCGATTTCGCCCAGGCCTACGTGATCGCCCACGAGGTCGGCCATCACGTACAGACCCTGCTGGGCATCTCGGCCAAGGTGAATGACGCCCGGCGCAGCGGCCAGCGGGTCGAAGGCGCGACCGGGCTGCTGGTACGCCAGGAGCTGCAGGCCGACTGTTTCGCCGGGGTCTGGGCCTACCAGGCACAGCAGCGGCATGACTGGCTGGAGCCGGGTGATGTGGAAGAGGCGCTGACCGCGGCCAATGCCATCGGCGATGACCGCCTGCAGCAGCAGGGCCAAGGCCGCGTGGTGCCGGACTCGTTTACCCACGGCACGTCGGCGCAGCGGGTGAAGTGGTTCAAGGCCGGGTTCGACAAGGGCGATATCAACCAGTGCGATACCTTCAAGGCCAAAGTGCTTTGATGGTGTTCTCGCGGGCCTCATCGCTGNNGCTCCCACAGGGTTCGCGGTGCACTGGCTTGTCAGCGATAGAACCACCAGCCTCACCACAGGAATCCCGGACCAGAAACCATCTCCCAGGCCCCGCATTTGCGGGGCTTGTCACATTTTGTTGAGCATTTCTGTCGGTTTTTCTGAAAAAGCGTTTCAGCTCGCCGTCTTTACGCCGATAAAGCGTCCTCACATCCGCTGGCCCCCAAGAAAAAGAACTCTTTCAGCGAACGCCGATTACACCTTTCTGGAGGGACCTCATGAACAGTTGGTTTGCCAACATCAGCGTCAATCTCAAGCTCGGCCTGGGCTTCGGCCTGGTCCTGGTGCTTACCGCCCTGCTTGCACTCACCGGCTGGACCAGCCTCGGCAGCCTGATCCAGCGCAGCAACTGGATGAGCGACATCACGCGCCTCAACAGTGACCTGACCAACCTGCGGGTCGCGCGCCTGCAATACATGCTGGCCAACGGCGACGACGCCACCGCCAACAACGTGCAGGTCAAGCTCAACGAGTTCAACCAGCAGCAACAGCACCTGCTGAAGACCTTCAAAAGCCCGGAAAACCTCAAGCTGCTCAACGAGCAGGCGCAGATCATCGCCGCCTACCAGGTCACCCTCGATCGCATGCGCGCCACCTACAAGGCCAGCGCCGCCGCCCGTACCGACCTGGAAACCACCGCCGCCGCCGCCATGCAGTTGATCGACAACATCACCCGCGACGTGCTCGGCCAGGGTGAAGGCGATGGCGCGCGCCTCGAACAGTTCCGCGCCGCCAGTGCAGCCAAGGAACAACTGCTGCAGGTGCGCTTCGAAGTCCGTGGCTACATCGCCGACAACACCACGCAAAGCGAACAGACCGCCCTGCGCCAACTGGACAACGCCCTGGACTACGCACGCCAGCTCGCGCAGAGCCTGCCCAATGAAGCGGCACGCATCCAGCAGTTCCAGGCCGCCGTGACCAGCTACCGTGATGCCCTGAACCGCTACAAGGGCGCTGTCGCCGACATCGCCGCCGCCCGTGCGGAAATGACCCAGCAGGGCTACGACATCGTCAGCCGCAGCGAAGCCCTGTACAAGATCCAGCTGGAACGCCGCGACGCCGAGAGCACCGAGGCCCGCAGCCTGCAACTGATCGCCACGCTGCTGGCGCTGCTGGTCGGCATCGCTGCCGCGCTGATCATCACCCGTCAGATCACCCGCCCGCTGCGCGAAACCATGGCCGTGGTCGAGCGCATCG
>DQAA01000475.1:1217-3806 GCA_003523465.1 Pseudomonas sp. | reverse complement strand
AAAGGTTTTCGTACAGAGCCTAGCAGCCCCAAGCCCCGTCGCCAGCCCCGAGCGAAACCCCCGTTTCAGGCAGCGCTGAACACAGAGCAACCCAATCGGCCCCACAGGTGCAGCAATTGAAAATCCAATAACAAGCGATTTGACGAACAACATGATCCTCTCCCGACGATACCCATGGTGACGGGAAAATGTTAGGTGTCCATCCGATTGTGCTGAATGTGCTTTCCAAGGAATATTCGGGTTTTGCCTAAGGAATTAAGCCAAATGGATGATATCGACTGGAAAATCCTCGGACGCCTCCAAGGCAATGGCCGCATGACCTACACGGAACTTGCCCGGCACGTGCATCTCTCGGTGCCGGCCGTCACCGAACGCGTCAAGCGCCTGGAGGAGGAGGGTGTGATCGAGGGCTACGCGGCCCGGGTCAACCCGGTGGCGGCGGGTTACCAAGTTGGCGCGATGCTGGCGATGACGGTACCCCAGCCTGCCAAAGCCAAATTTCTCAAGCTGCTGCAGTCGATCCCGGAAGTTCTGGAGTGCCATCACATCACCGGGGCCGATTCCTACATCTTCCGCGTGGTCGCCGCCAGCATGAGCGACCTGGAGCGGCTGATCGAAAAGATCAACCTCTATGGAGAGACGCGAACGTCAATCGTGATGTCCACCCCGATCCCTCCACGGGCGCTTGAACGACCTGTCCGGCCATCCTCCGCACCGGTTTGACGGGTGTGGTTTTCAGGGCGATGCACGCTCTTCATGGATCAGCCGCAACACCCCGTCCTGGAAAAGCACCTCGCACCCCAGCCATTCACTGTTCACCTGCGGCAGCACCGCCGAAGGCTTGCGCAGTTCACGCAGCAAGGTCGAACCATGCGACAACCGCCCGCCCATGCGCGCGATCACTGCACGGGCTGCCTGGTACTGGGCATGGCGGCCAGGGTCGAGGCTGTCTTCGAGCAGAATGTCCTGCCCCAGGATCCCCCGTACTTCTCCGGGGTAGATCATGAAACCACTTGCCTGTTCGCTGGCCTGGCTACCGTCCTGCCAGAAGCTGCCGTCGCGGTTACGTACCTGCGGGTGAGGGGCGAACCAGTGCTCGCGCTGCTCTTCGGGCATGGCATGGTGCAGGCGGAAGAAGATCCGCATCAGGTTGTCCCGGTACCATTCGCGGACCTGCAGGTAATAACCGCGCAGTCCCGGCAGGCCGAGCCGATGCGCCAGGGTGACGGTGACCGGCCAGGCCGGTAGCGGCTGCAGCGGTAGATCGCTCAAGGGCGGGCGGGGCGTGCCCGGGTCTGTCTCCCAGGGCAGGCGGTGCGGGCTGTTTTGCAGGTCTTCATACGCGGTAGGTGGTCGGCCAAGCAGCGCGCCACCACTGCTGGCCAGCGCCGTGGCGATGCACAGGTTGCCTTGCACCACGAACACATAGAAGCGGCTGAACCAGTCGGCGAGTTGTTGGCCATCGGCCTTGCCTGCTTGCAATTGCGCCAGCTCCTGATCGAAACGTCGCAGGCCGGGCGCCAATGCTTGCAGGTGCGCACGAGCGCGATGCTGCATGAGCCACAGGCGTGGCAGTGACTTCAGCAGACGCAGCGGGCGCCAGGGCAGGGCAGGGGTCGAGCCGCCCACTTCGCCTGAATAGCTGGCGGCCGAAATACCCCAGTCAGCGAGACGCGCGAGGAACAGGTCATTGTTGATGTACGACGCGCCGCCGAACACCGCGGTGAAAGGTTCGTTGTCCTGCAGGACACGGCTGTCCCAGCGCGCCATGATTGCCGGGATGCTGTTGGCAGCGCGGCGCTGGGCATACTCGACGAAGCGGCTGGGCTGTGCCGGCAGGATCTCGGCGATGTTGGCCGAGGTCAGGTGGCGGCGCCAGCCATGCTCGCTGATCGGCCGGTACTGCAGCAGCCAGAGTTGCTGGCCGTCCCACGCCCATTCCACATCACCAGGGACGTAGTGGAAGACCTTGAGCACAGCCTGCAGAAAGTCCCATAGCGCAGCCGCCGTCAAACCCTGGCATTCATCGAACTTGCCGCTTTGCCAGGCAGGGCCCAGGCGCGAAAGCGTGGCCCGGTGCGGCGTTGTCTTGCCATCGGCGAGGGTTTCCAGATGGCCTTCGAGCCACTCCAGTTCCACGGCCAGATGGCGAACGAAGGCAATGCCGGAAACCTGGGGGGCGATGAAGCGTTGCACTACCACTTCCTCGACGCCTGACGCGCGTAGCTGGGCGACACGCGCTGCGACCTCATGGCGGGGGACGCGCAGGTAGGTGGTGCTCAGGCCGGCATTGGCGGCGTCGGCCTGGTCTTCAGCGAAGCTGGAGGAGCGTACGGCCCAAAGCGCTTCGGCTGCCGATCCAAGGAGTGTGGCCAGGCGCGGATCGGCGCTGTCGTCGAGGGTCAATGCTTGAGGTACCGGCTGCCCGGCAAGTTCGGCCAGGCGCAGTCGGCCGCCCTTGGTGTGAGCGACGAATCCCTGGGGGCCGGACTCCAGCCAGGCAGCGAAAGCACCCGGCGAGTCGATCCAGGGGTAGTGCCCCCAGCCCGGTTGCAGGCTGATGCGCAAGTCGGCGCGGGCGAGTATTGC
>DQAA01000475.1:0-1191 GCA_003523465.1 Pseudomonas sp. | reverse complement strand
CGGTTATCCATTCCAGCAGCGGCAATGCAGTGTCGGCGCGCAACTGCTCCCAGGAGGGTACGAAGGCGCGGCAGCGACGATAGCCTTCGCCCATGCGGCGGTATTGCGCCGGAGTCCACTGTTGTACGGAGAACTTGCGGGCGAACCACTGCGGCTTGTGGCTGAGTAACCAGTGGATGCTTTTGCGAAACGGCAAGGGCGCCATCAGTGCCGGCAGGCGGCGTTGCCACAGGAAAGCGCCAACCGGCGCCATCAGCACACTGCGGCTGAAGTGCCCCGGGCGGCGCTGCAGCGCATGCAGCACGATCAACGCACCCACGCCAACGGCCATGATTGCCTGGCCGCGCTCGGTCAGGTCCAGCAGCGCTTGGGCATATCCATCCAGGTCGGCGCAGGGAGGCGCCGGGTTGGCGCCGAATCCGGGCAACTCGAGGGGATGCACGCGGTAGNNAAGTGGGGGATGGCATCCTCCCACCAGTCGGCGGCACTGCCATTGCCGGCCAGCAGGTACAGCAAGGGTTTGCTCATCGTTGCGCCTCAGGCCAGGTCGCGCAGTGCGCTATCGAGTGTCGGGTAGTTGAAGCGGTAGCCCGCCTGCTCGAGGCGTGTCGGCAACACACGCTGGCCATCGAAGAACAGCTCGGCCATTTCGCCGGCGAGGGCGCGCACCGGCGCTGCTGGAATGTGTAGCCAGACCGGGCGCTTGAGCAGCTTGCCGGCAGTGGCGGCGAATTCGGCCTGGCTGACAGGCTCGGGGGCGACCATGTTGTAGGTGCCCTCCATCGAGGTGTCGTCCATGGCCCGGGCCATCACCTGGAGGACATCGTCACGGTGCACCCAGCTCATGATCTGCTGGCCATCCCCCATGCGCCCGCCCATGCCCAGGCGAAACGGCATCAACAATGGGGTCAAGGCGCCACCGGGGCCGAACACCACGCCCAGGCGCAGCACCACCTGGCGTGCACCGAATTGACGAGCGGGGCTGGCCGCCGTTTCCCAGCGTTCACATAACTCGGCCATGAAGCCGTGACCCTTGNNCTGTTTCTTCCAGGTGCTCGCTGCCATCGCGTACACCGTAGTAGCCGATGGCCGAAGCCTGAATCCACAGGGCCGGCTTGTGCCTGGCATGCTGCATCCAGCGCAGCAATGCCTCGGTAGTCCCCACCCGGCTGGCCAGCAGTTGGGCCTGGC
>DQAA01000476.1 GCA_003523465.1 Pseudomonas sp. | reverse complement strand
GGGCGGCAACGCGGTCGATGACCTGGTAGGTGGCCGATGGCCTCGCGGCCTCCAGGCGCCGGTTCAACGTGTTCGGGTTCAAACCGCCCTGTGCCTCGGGCGCCGCAGCGGATTCAGTGTCGGACGAATGCATTTCAAGACTTCCCCTTGATGGCTTCGAACTGGCTGTCGTGCATGACCTCTTCCACCGAGCGACCGGCACGGACCGCTTCGACCATGCCCGCCTGGCGCTGCTCGATGCGCTCGGCCAGGTCCAGGACAGCGGCAATGGCATCGGCGGCAATGAACACCGTGCCGCACTCGTCAGCGATGACGTAGTCGTCCTCCTCCACCTCCACGCCCGCCATGCGCACCTTGCTGCCGGCAGCGACCTGAACCAGCCGGTTGCGCGCACTGATCATGGTCACCCCACGCCCGAACACCGGGTAACCGATCGCCGCGCTGCCGCCGATATCGCGACTGAAACCGTCGATCACCGAACCACGGATTCCCTTGCGCCGGGCCGCGTTGGCAAGAATGTCACCCCAGCTGGACACCCCTTCGACACCACCGGCGATCACCAGCACGCGATCATCGCTGCTGATCTGTTCCACTACCGGGCTGATCAGGTGAACGGTCGGCGCACTGTCCTGCTTCGGGCCGAGTTGCACGGTGCTGGCACGACCGACGATCTTCGGACAGTTCCACAGCGGCATCAGGCCATTGGTGGCGCCAGGCAGGCCAAGGAAGTCCAGTGCGTCGGACAGGGTGTTGGTGTCCAGTGTCGCCAGGCGTTCCAGCGGCGTTTTCGAACTCATGGTGGGCAAGCCTCCTGAAAGTGAGGCACGAGTATCGGCAAGGTGTTTCGATACGTATATTACGAAGAAGCTAAGCCTGTCATACCTTTAACCTATGGAATTGCGCCGTGATCAATTTCCGTCTGATACGTCATCTCTGGCTGTTCCTGGCCGTGGCCGAAGACCAGAATTTCAGCCGCGCGGCCAGGCGGCTGGGCATGTCCCAGCCGCCCTTGACCGAGCAGATCCAGGCCCTCGAACAGTCGCTGCGAGTGCAGTTGTTCGTCCGCTCGCGGCGCGGCGCGCAGCTTACCCCTGCGGGTGCGGCGATCCTCCCGGCGGTACGCAAGTTCGCCGACCAGCTGGAGCGCCTTGAACTGGCCGTACACGAGGCGGTTGCCGGCCACGCTGGCGTGCTGACGATCGGTGCGATCACCTCGGCGATGATCGATGTGCTGCCGCCCCTGATCGAACGCTTCAAGGAGGAGCATCCGCTGATCACCGTGTCGGTACGGGAAATCGACAGCGTCGAGGCGGTACCGGCGCTGGAAGCTGGCGATATCGACCTGGCCTTCGCCCGGCTGGAGGGGCATCTAGGGCGCCATGTGCAATCGCTGCCGCTGTCGGAGGATCGCCTGGCGGTAGCACTGCCCAACGACCATCCGCAGGCCGGCGCATCGTCCATTGCCCTGGAGTCACTGGCCGACGAAACCCTGGTGATGGCCTCCCGCGACGTCAGCCCGGTGTACTTCGATTACCTGGTCGGCCTGTGCCGCGACAAGGGCTTTTCGCCGCGCATCGTGCACCAGGTGCGCTCGGTCTCGTCCCAGGTGGCGTTCGTCAGTTGCGGCCAGGGCATCGCCCTGGTGCCCACGTCCATGGACAAGCTGGCCCCGGAAAACGTGGTCATCCGCCCCCTGCATCCGGAGGTGCGAGTGGTCACCACGGCCATGGCCTGGAGCAACCGGCAACAGAATCCACTGGTCGCGGCCATGATCGAGCAGATCGAAGCGCGGCAGCAGCGATAGGTTCGGCGTATCACTGGCTTCAGTGCTTCGTATTTTACAAAGCGCCACGGCTGGCCGAGAGTCGCGTGCCATTCCCAGGAGAACCGCTTGTGTCCCACCCTGCCCGCTTCATTCATGAAAGGCTGCCCCTGAACATCGACGGCGTCGAACTCGATCTGGCGGTGATTCACCGCGCGGGTACGAAAGCGCCCATCCTGTTCCTGCACGGTTTCGGCTCCACCAAGGAGGACTATGCCGACATCACCCTGCAGGCCGCGTTCGACGGCCACCCCTTCATCGCCTACGACGCGCCGGGTTGCGGCGAAACGGTCTGCGCCGACCTGTCGCGCATCGACATCCCCCTGCTGGTCAAGACCGCGCAGGCGGTGCTCGGGCACTTCGGCATCGAACGGTTCCACCTGGTAGGCCACTCCATGGGCGGCCTGACCGCGCTGATGCTGGCGCACGCCAACCCCCTGCGCGTACTGAGCTTCGTCGACATCGAGGGTAATATCGCGCCCGAGGACTGCTTCCTCAGCCGGCAGATCCACGACCATCGCCGCGACGATGACGAACGCTTCTTCCGCGACTTCATCGAACGCACCCGCCTCGCCCCGGACCCGGCCAGCGCGCTGTACGCCGCAAGCCTGGCGCACAAGGTTCGCTGTGGTGCGGTGCGGAGCATCTTCGAGTCCATGGTCGAACTTTCCGACCATGGCGACCTGATGCACAGGTTCCTCGCGCTACCCTTCCCGCGCCAGTACATGTACGGCGCCAGCAACGCCCACCTGTCCTACCTCGCCCATATCGGCGCGCAGGGGGTCGAGCTGGCGTGCATCCCGGACTGCGGCCACTTCCCCATGTACTCGAACCCGCTGCTGATGTGGCAGCGGATCAAGACATTGCAGGACCGCGCCTGATCAGCCGCGGGCACCGGCGTAGGCGGTACTGCTGCGCAGCCCGGTGTTTTCCTCGACGCAGCCACTTCCGTCCAGGTAGCCGTGCTTGCGCAGATCGGGCATCAGCACGGCCGCCAGCAGGGTGATGGCGCTCATGGCCGCCACATAGAAGTAGAAGTAGGACTCGACCCCGGCCCCGCGCAGCAACAGCGCCACGTACTCGGCAGTGCCGCCGCACAGCGCATTGCCGATTGCGTAAGGCAGGCCGACCCCCAGGGCACGAACGGTGGCAGGATACAGGTCGGCCTTGAGCACCCCGGTCACCGGCGTATAGAACGCCGCGATCAGTAACCCGCCCATGACCAGGGCAAAGGCTTCGTAGGGGTTGCTGACATTCTTCAGGCCCGTGAGCAGCGGCACGACGAACAAGCAGGAGAGTACGCCGAAGGCGATCATGCTGTTGCGCGAGCCGATACGGTCGGCAAGCATGCCGTAGACCGGCTGCAGGCACATGAACACCACCAGGGCAGCGGTCATGATGAAGCTGACGGTGGACGGTTCGAAACCGGCCGAGACCACCAGGTACTTCTGCATGTAGGTGGAGAAGGTGTAGAAGTGCAGCGAGCAGCCGGCGGTGATGGCCATGGTCAGCAGGATGGCTTTCTTGTGCCGCATCAGCGCCTTGATCGAACCGGCTTCCTTGTGTCGTTCACCCTGGACGTGGGCGGTTTCCAGCATGGAGCGACGCAGGTAGACCACCACCAGCGCACTCACTGCGCCGATCAGGAACGGAATCCGCCAGCCCCAGGCCTTGAGCTCTTCCAGCGGCAGGATGTTCTGCAGCGCGACCACGGTCAGCAGTGCCAGGAGCTGCCCGGCGATGATGGTGAAGTACTGGAACGAACCGAAGAAGCAGCGCTTGCCCTTCTTGGACACCTCACTGATGTAGGTGGCGCCGGTCCCGTATTCCGCGCCGACCGACAGCCCCTGCATCAGGCGCGCGACCAGCAGCAGGACCGGAGCGGCCATGCCGATGGTTTCATAGGTTGGCAGCACTGCGATCATCAGCGAACCGCCACACATCAGGAACACCGAGATGATCATCGAGAAGCGCCGGCCGCGGGTATCGGCGATATAACCGAAGATCCAGCCACCCAGCGGGCGCATGAAGAAGCCGACCGCGAAGATGCCGGCGGTGGCCAGCAATTGCGTGGTCTGGTCACCCTGGGGGAAGAACAGCGCGGCGAAGTAGATCGAGGTGTAGGCGTAGATGAAGAAGTCGTACCACTCCACCAGGTTGCCCGAACATGCGCCCAGGATGGCGCGGATGCGCTGGCTGTTGGTCAGGTTGCGGATATCGGGCGAAGCAGCATTATTGTTGTTGGCGTGCATGGGAAAACTCCGGATCGAAGACGAACGCAGGCGGGGAACAGGGGGCGTCGATTACAGATGGGGAGTCGCCGCTGGCGGGCACGAAACGGGAGGCAGGACACGGGGGGTCGTTACAGACATCTTGGGCACCTTCGGGATCTATTGTTCTAGTAAGCCGGCCAGGTCACCGGCTTTTATTCCCGGGCAAAGCTACGCCCCCGATCCCATGACAACCAGACCAGCTGCCCTCTAGCAGTTATGCCTCGTTTGCATAGCTGGCAGCGCCCGGCTCAGAGCATATGCCCGGCCCAGATCCCCTCGCCGACCAACTCTGCCGCGATCTCGACGAAGGTCTCCCCGACATAGCGCGTGGCGGGGCTGACATGCCGGTCCGCAGGCGAGACCAGCACCAGCTTGCGCATCGGCGTGGGGTCGATCAACGGCGCCGCACACAGGGTGCCGTCCTTGAGATGGGCGTAGATGGAGGCCAGCGGCAAGGCCGTGAAACCGAAGCCGTTGCGCACCAGGTCGATCATCGCGCCGAAGGAGTCGGCCTCGACGCTGGTGGTGATCTTGAAGCCACGCTCCAGCGCGCACTGGTCCATGATCTTGCGCAGGCCGTGGCGCGGACTGGGCAGGACCATCGGCTCGCCGGACAGCTCGATGAAGGAGACGGCCCTGTCGCGATCGAGCCCCGCTTCAGCGGGACCGACCAACACCAGGTTCTCCATCATCACAGGCTCGATGCGCAGCGTGTGCAGGGGCTGGGGGTCGTAGGAGATGGCCAGTTCCAGTTCGCCGCGCTGCAGCCAGTCCAGCAGGTAACCGCTGAATGCGGAAGAAAAGCGGATGGACAGGTCGGGATGGGTATCGCGGATGCGCTTGACCAGGGGCACGGTGACGATTTCGGCGATGGTCGGGGTGGTCCCGATCGCGACCATTCCCCTGAAGGCCGCCCGACCGCCCGCAACCGAGGTGCGGATGGATTCGAGCTCGTTCATGATGCGTGTCGCCCGCTCGAGGACCTCGAGTCCGGCGGCAGTGATTTCCATGCCGCGGCCATGACGTTCGAACAGATAGACGCCGAGCTCCTTTTCCAACTGGCGGATCTGCCTGCTCAACGCGGGCTGGGCAACGTGCAAACGGTCGGAAGCCTTGCTCAGGCTGCCGAGCTCGGCCACATGGATAAGGGTTTTCAGTTGCACTACGTCCATCGATCGACCATCGCAAGCGGGAAGGAAAGGCGCTCGGGAGGCGCTTCAAATCAGTCTAAACACCGCCCTGCCGGGCAGCTATACATTCTCGGCATAACAGATAGACACAAGAGCGCCTTGAACGACGGTGCAATGCGCCCCTGTAGAAGCGGGCCGCATCTCGGTTCAGACCTGCTCGGTCCGCGACAGCGCAGGCTCGGCGGTATTTTCCTCAGGGGAGTCCTGCAACTCCCCCTCCCACTTGGCGACCACTGCCGTGGCGATGGAATTGCCCACTGCATTGGTCGCCGAGCGCCCCATGTCGAGGAAGGTATCGATGCCGAGGATCAACAGCAGCCCCCGCCTCGGGAATGTCGAACTGGACCAGGGTCGCGGCAATCACCACCAGGGACGCGCGGGGCACGCCGGCCAGGCCCTTGGAGGTGAGCATAAGGGTCAGCAGCATGAGGATCTGCGTTCCAAGGGTCATCTCGATGCCATAGGCCTGGGCGATGAACAGCACGGCGAAGGTGCAGTACATCATCGATCCGTCGAGGTTGAAGGAATAACCCATCGGCATGACGAAGCTGGATATCTTGCGACTGACGCCGAAGCGGTCCAGCGCCGCCAGCAGCTTGGGATAGGCCGACTCGGAGCTGGCCGTGGCGAAGGCAAGCATGAAGGCCTCCTTGATCAACCCCAGCAGGACGAACACCCGCCGCCCGAGGAACACCGCCCCGGCCAGCACCAACAGGCACCAGAGCATCCCCAACCCCATGTAGAAGTCGCGCATGAACACGGCGAAGGTGGCCAGGATCGACAGGCCGTTGACCGCGACCGTGGAGGCCATCGCCGCCATGACGGCCAGTGGCGCCAGCTTCATCACATAGCCGGTGATCATCAGCATCGCCTGGGCCAGTTCGTCGGTCAGGCGCACCAGGCCCTTGGCCTTTTCCCCCAGCGCGGCCAGGGCGACACCGAAGAACAGCGAGAACACGACGATCTGCAGGATCTCGTTGTTGGCCAGCGCCTCGGCGAAGGACCTCGGCACCAGGTGAGTCACGAAGCCCTTGAGGGTGAAGGCCGATGTCTCCAGTGACGAGCCCTGGTGCACGTCCGGCAGTGGCAAGGCCAGGTGAAGCCCCGGCTGCAGGATGTTCGCCATCATCAGGCCCACCGCCAGCGACAGCAACGAGGCGGTCATGAACCACAGCATCGACTTGCCGAAGACCCGCCCTACCGCGCCGGCATCGCCCATATGGGCAATGCCGACCACCAGGGTGGAGAACACCAGCGGTCCGATCAGCATCTTGATCAGGCGCAGGAAGACGTCGGAGACCACCGAGATATAGCCGGCCGTGGCCACGGCATCGGCCTTGGTCTCACTGGTGAGGAAAATGATGTAGCCGAGCGCTACGCCCAGCGTCATGGCCAGCAGAATCCAGCCCGCCAGCGGTAATCTGAATTTCATGGAAGCACCTGTTAATCAAGTAAAGGGACCGACAGCGCGAAGGAGCTGAATCACGGAACGAGATAGGACAGTGCAAGATGCCGGAGCCGGCAGGGTGAGGAGGGTTCTGCAGCGCAGGCCTGATCCAGACGGCTGAATCGCGCAAGCAGACCGCGCAGGTTGCTGATGAACATGGGGCTTTCCTCGATATTGTTGTTGTTTTGATCGGCGCGTCCTCGCGGGGCGGCCTGTGGCAAAACTAACGCCTTGCCCGCGAGGCAATAAGTGCCAACAGCGCCTAACAGCTATGCCGGCAATGCATAGCCGCTCCCCTCTCCCCCTGCCATGCCCCCAGCGACGCACGGCGGCGCAAGCTATGCCGCAGCGGCATATCTCAAAGAAAAAAACGGTAGTCGTCCTCACCGCAGTCTCTCGCCATGATGCGAGGAAACAAAAGCAGCACTGCCGGGAGAGACCCCATGTCATCGCAAGAAGCTGAACAACACTGGCAAGAGGACGTGTTCCGCGTCCTGAAGGCCCATGACGTCAAGCACGTCGTGTTCGTACCGGACGCCGGTCACTCGGCTGCCATCCGCATGTCCTACCAGGACCCCGATATCAAGGCCGTGGTGCTGACCACCGAAGAGGAAGGCATTGGCTACCTGGCGGGCGCCTGGCTGGGTGGCGAGCGTGGCGCCCTGCTGATGCAGTCCAGCGGTGTAGGCAACTGCATCAATACCCTGGCCCTGCAGAACTGCGCCGGCTTCCCGCTGCTGATGGTGGTGACCATGCGTGGCGACTGGGCGGAATTCAACGCCTGGCAAAACCCGATGGGCCAGGCCACCGAAGCCTCGCTCAACCTGATGAAGGTGCTGACCTGGCGCGCCGACAAGCCCGAAGACGTCGCCCCGCTGCTGCACGGCGCCGCCACCATGGCCTTCAACGGCGATTCCGCCACTGCCCTGCTGCTCGGCCAGCGCCTGATCGGAGAAAAGAAATGGGTCAAGTAAGCGCCAACCACGTGCTGTGCCGCCGCGAAGTGGTGCGCACCCTGCTCGCCGACCGCCACGACGTGCTGGTGGTCACCGGCCTGGGCTCGGCCTCCTATGACGTCATGGCCGCCGGTGACCATGACAACAATTACTACCTGTGGGCCGCCATGGGCAGCGCCATCACCGTCGGCCTCGGCCTGGCCAATGCGCAGCCCGACAAGAGCGTGGTGGTCATCACGGGTGACGGCGAGCTGCTGATGGGCTTCGGTGCCCTGGCCACCGTTTCCCTGCAGCAACCAAAGAACCTCACCATCGTGGTCCTGGACAACGGCCACTTCGGCGAGACCGGGATGCAGGTCAGCCATGCCGGGTTCGGCATCAGGCTCGACCAGGTGGCCAACACCTGCGGCTTTGCCTGGACCCGGGAAATCCGCGAGATGGACGGCGTACATGACCTGCGCGAACGCTTTGCCGACCGCGAAGGGGTGAAGCTGGCCACCGTGAAGATCAAGGCGGAAAACCCGCCCCGCGTGCTGCCACCGCGCGATGGTCACTACATCAAGAACCGCTTCCGTGCTGCCCTGGGCTTCCAGCCTATCTGACCGTTTTGGGCGGTACCGGCGGCCGATCCACGAAGACGCCGGCGGTACTGTCCCTTCTGGAGAACAAGAATGACCGAATACAACCATGAAGAGCTGGCTGCGATCCGTGAAGGCGTTCGCGCCCTGTGCGCCGACTTCCCTGCCGAATACTGGCGCAAGATCGATGAGGAAAAGGGCTTCCCGGAAGCCTTCGTCAAGGCCATGACCGAAGCGGGCTGGCTGTCGGCGATGATCCCCGAGGCGTTCGGCGGTTCCGGGCTCGGGCTGGCCGAGGCTTCGGTGATCCTCGAGGAGGTGAACGCCTGCGGCGGTAACTCCGGCACCATTCATGGCCAGATGTACAACATGTTCACCCTGCTGCGAAACGGCAGCGACGAGCAGAAAAGCTACTACCTGCCAAAACTCGCCAGCGGCGAGCTGCGCCTGCAGTCGATGGGTGTCACCGAGCCGACCACCGGCACCGACACCACCAAGATCAAGACCACTGCCGTGCGCCGTGGCGACAAGTACGTGATCAACGGCCAGAAGGTGTGGATCTCGCGGGTCCAGCACTCGGACCTGATGATCCTGCTGGCACGCACCACTCCGTTGGCCGAAGTGAAGAAAAAATCCGAAGGCATGTCGATCTTCCTCGTCGACCTGCGCGAAGCCATCGGCAACGGCCTGACCGTTCAGCCGATCGCCAACCTGGTCAACCACGAGACCAACGAACTGTTCTTCGACAACCTGGAAATTCCTGCCAGCAGCCTGATCGGCGAAGAAGGCAAGGGCTTCCGCTACATCCTCGACGGCCTCAACGCCGAACGTACGCTGATTGCCGCCGAATGCATCGGTGACGGCCGCTGGTTCGTCGAGAAGGCCAGCCAGTATGCCCGCGACCGCGTGGTTTTCGGCCGCCCCATCGGCCAGAACCAGGGCGTGCAGTTCCCCATCGCCGAGGCCCACATCGAGATCGAGG
>DQAA01000657.1 GCA_003523465.1 Pseudomonas sp. | reverse complement strand
TGAACACCCGGCGGCCGGTCGGGGTAATCTTGCACAGGAAGCCGGGCACCACGGTATCCCGCAGTTCAACATCCTTGGCCTGGGGTTGGGCCGACTCCACGGCGGTCTTGGTGAGCTTGATCTTTGCCATGATGACTCCTCGGAACAACCCGGATTCCAGGAGCCAGATAGGAGCGGCGCGAGGGAAAACCGGGTCAAGTTTCAGAAAGCACCGGCATATGATGGACGCGCGTAAGTTATTGATAAACCTGCTGTATCTAGCTACGGCGCAGTCCAGCGAACTACCGGGCTGGAGTCATCGTGAAACAAAAAAGGGGCTCAATCATGAGCCCCTTTTCATATCAGTGGAGTTTTCAGCTCTTGGCCGAAACCGCCCCACCACGCTTCTTGCTCTGCAACAGATGCGAGAACACTGCATGCAGATCATCCGAAGCACTTTCCTCATCCAGGTTCAGCTTGCTGTCGATGTGATCCATGTGATGCATCATCAAGTCCACTGCCTTGGCGGCGTCGCGGGCTTCGAGGGCATCGATCAGCTGCATGTGCTCGTCGTATGAGCAGTGCGAGCGGTTGCCGCTTTCGTATTGGGCGATGATCAGCGAAGTCTGCGACACCAGGCTGCGCTGGAAGCTGATCAGCGGCGCATTGCCGGCGGCTTCGGCGAGCTTGAGGTGGAATTCGCCAGAGAGACGGATACCGGCGCCGCGATCGCCGCGGGAGAAGCTGTCGCGCTCTTCGCGGACCATCTCGCGCAGTTCGTTCAGTTGCTCGGCAGTGGCGTGCTGTACCGCCAGCTCGGTGATGGCGCGCTCCACCATGCGCCGGGAGAAGAACACCTGGCGGGCTTCCTCGACGGTGGGGCTGGCGACGACCGCGCCGCGGTTGGGCCGCAGCAGGACCACGCTTTCGTGGGCCAGCCGGGACAGCGCGCGACGGATGATGGTGCGGCTGACGCCGAAGATCTCGCCCAGTGCTTCCTCACTNNCGGGGCCAATCGCTGTTCGAGAATGGCCTCGAAGATATGCGCGTAGACGATGTCATCCTGGGTGCCGCTGCGACCGCCGGTCTTGCCGGCCCGCGGGGCTTTCTTGAGGGGTTGTAACTGTTCGTTCATGGGCACTCGCGCACGAAGATTCACCTATCGGGCCTCGACTGTAATACCAGCCAGTGGGGCGATGGCAAGTCCTGGGTAGAAAAATGACGGCATAAGGTATTGCCGCATTGTACACAGCAATCGGCATTTCTGCAGGCGCCATCATTCGTTATAGCCCATGCAAAGAACAAAGTGCGCACATCCAATAAAACAGTATTTGCATTCTTTGTATACAAACGCATAATCCACCGGGCAACTTCCTGACCCAAAAGTCAACTCACGGTCCGGAGTCGCCAACAACCTTCCCTCGCAGAGCCCCCAGTGATCGTGCAGGACCAGCTCTGAAAAACAAGAAAGACTTGAGGAGTACTCACTGTGGAAAGCCGCAAATCCGACGCCCCTACGCTGGATCTTGCCCCACCGCTCGAAACGAGCTGGCTGGAGCGGATTTTCAAACTCAAGCAACACGGCAGCACCGTCAAGACCGAGATGATCGCGGGGGTGACGACCTTCATCACCATGGCCTACATCATCTTCGTCAACCCCAACATCATGGCCGATGCCGGTATCGATCACGGTGCGGCCTTCGTCGCCACCTGCATCGCCGCCGCCCTCGGCTGCCTGTTGATGGGGCTGTACGCCAACTGGCCGGTGGGCCTTGCACCGGGCATGGGGCTGAACGCCTTCTTTACCTACACCGTGGTCGGGACCATGGGCTACACCTGGGAAGCCGCGCTGGGCGCAGTGTTCGTTTCCGGGGTGTTGTTCATGTTCCTCACCCTTTCCCGCGTGCGCGAATGGCTGCTCAACAGCATCCCGGTCAGCCTTCGCCACGCCATGGGCGCCGGCGTCGGATTGTTTCTCGGACTGATCGGCCTTAAAACCGCGGGCATCGTCGTCGACAGCCCGGCCACCCTGATCAAGCTCGGCCATCTCAACGAGGCCGGCCCGCTGCTGGCAGGCCTGTGCTTCCTGATGATCGCGGTGCTCAGCTATCACCGGGTGTTCGGTGCGATCCTCATCAGCATCATCACCGTCACCCTGGCCGGCTGGGGCCTGGGCCTGGTGGAATACGGCGGCGTGTTCTCGCTGCCGCCAAGCCTGGCACCGACCTGGATGGCCATGGATGTCGCCGGGGTGTTCAACGTCAGCATGATCGCCGTGGTCCTGGCGTTCCTCTTCGTGCACATGTTCGACACCGCCGGCGCGCTGATGGGCGTTGCCCAACGGGCCAACCTGGTGAACCCGGACGGACGCATCGAGAACCTCTCCCGCGCCCTCAAGGCGGACAGCGCATCGAGCGTGTTCGGCGCCGTGGTCGGCGTGCCTCCGGTGACCAGCTATGTGGAAAGTGCCGCGGGTGTCGCTGCCGGCGGACGTACCGGCCTGACGGCGGTGGTGGTGGGCCTGCTGTTCGTCGCGGCGATGTTCTTCGCCCCGCTGGCCGGCATGATCCCGGCGTATGCCACGGCCGGTGCGCTGATCTACGTGGCGATGCTGATGATGGGCAGCATGGCGCACATCGAATGGGATGACGCCACCGACAGCATTCCGGCGATCGTCACGGTGATCATGATGCCGCTGACCTTCTCGGTCGCCGACGGTATCGCCCTGGGCTTCATCACCTTCGTGGTGCTCAAGGCCTTCACCGGCAAACACAAGGAGATCTCGGCCAGCCTGTGGGTGCTGTGCGCGATCTTCATTGCCAAGTTCATCTTCCTGTAAGAGGGAGAGGCTGGGCAGAGAGCCTCACCTTCGGGTGGGGCTTTTTTGTGGGTCAGTGAATCCCCCGGCACAGAGAACTAAACTTTGGCAGCACGAACTGCGTGGGAGCGAGCTTGCTCGCGAACGGCGGCGAAGCCGTCGTAGAACCTGAGTCC
>DQAA01000214.1:2800-2947 GCA_003523465.1 Pseudomonas sp. | reverse complement strand
TGCCGGCGATGAGGCCCTCGAATTCAACCTGCCGCAAGAAAATTGAGAATATTTTTCATTCGCAGGTGAGGTTTTTTCTCCGCCTTGCGTCTTCCTCCCCGACTGCGCCGTCAACACCGTCTTTTTTTGGCCTTTGGCCGTTCTGGG
>DQAA01000214.1:0-2791 GCA_003523465.1 Pseudomonas sp. | reverse complement strand
GCTGCTTGCCGTGTGCCTGGCCCTGAGCCTTCAGGCACAGGCTGCACCGGTGCAGCTGCAACTGCCGGCGCAGCCGCTGGCGACCTCGTTGAGCCAGGTGGCGCAACAGGCCAAGGTGCAATTGCTGTTCGACGAGGCCCTGCTGCGCAACGTTTCCGCGCCAGCCCTCAGCGGCCAGTTCAGCGCCGAGGAAGCCATCGCCCGCCTGCTCGCCAGCAGCCGCTTCACCCTGGTCAAGGTCGGCAACACCTACGTGGTGCGCCCCAAGGAAACCGAAACCACACCCCCCGGCAATGACAACGCCAGCATCCAGCTCGGCGCCATGAGCATCGTCGGTGACGGCGAGCAGGTCACCCCCGCCACCGTCGGTCGTTCGACCCTGACCCAGCGCGATATCGACCGCGAGCAGGCGAACAATGTCCCGACCCTGCTGAGCACCCTGCCCGGCGTGGAAATGGGCGGGTCCATGATGCCCGGCGGGCAGTCCATCAATATCTGGGGCATGGGCGACGCCGAGGACGTGCAGTTGACCGTCGACGGCGCCACCAAGACCGGCTTCGAGCGCTACCAGCAAGGCACGATGTTCGTCGAGCCCGAGCTGATCAAGAGCATCGAGGTGGAGAAAGGCCCGCACTCGCCCTTCGTCGGCAACGCCGGCCTCGCCGGTAGCGTCAACATGACCACCAAGGACGCTCCCGACCTGCTCCAGGAAGGCCGCGACAGCGGCGCCATGATCAAGTACGGCTACTCCAGCAACGACCATCAGCAGGTGTACAGCTCGGCCTTGTTCGGCCGCACCGAGGACCGCCGCATCGACGGCCTGGTCTACCTGACCAAGCGCGACGGCGACGACTTCAAGCTCGCCTCCTCGCTGCCCGACCCGCGCAACCAGTACCCGATCAACCCCAAGCGCCTGCCCGACAGCGCCCAGGACCTGGAAGGCGGCCTGTTCAAGCTCAACGTCCAGTTCGATGACGCGCAGTCCCTCGGCCTGTCCTACTCGCGCTCGAAAAACGAACGCATGACCCGCTACTCGTCGACCAACTACTCGACGCCGCCGACCCAGGCCAACATCGACCGCTACGGCTACGACCAGGCCATCCGCCGCTTCCTCGCCCACCGCGAAACCATCGACACCACCTGGTCGGCCAAGTACCGTTTCCAGCCGGTGGAAAACCCGCTGGTCAACCTGGAAGTGAGCTATTCGGAATCCGACGTCGACCAGACCGACGACCGCGGCCCCAACGCGTTCTTCCAGCTCGCCACCGGTGGCCGGCGCATGGAGACCGACTACAAGGACCGCAACTTCGAAGTGCGCAACACCGCGCAGTTCAGCACCGGTGTGCTCCAGCACTCGCTGACCAGCGGCTTCGAATTGCACCGCCACACCCGTGAAACCGATATGTGGATGCCCGGCGCCGCGCAAAACACCGCGGCCTACAACTACGGCCACTTCCAGCCGAACTTCATGCCTCACGGCAAGGTGGACACCAACAGCGCCTACGTGCAGGACGCCATCACCCTCGGCCAGGTAACCATCACCCCGTCGCTGCGCTACGACCACGTGCGCAACCGCGGCGAGAAGAACGACGCGCCGTTCTACAACGTCGCGTCCGCCGGCCACGACTACAGCGCCAAGACCTACACCGGCTGGTCGCCGCGCCTGTCGCTGTTCTGGCGCGCCACCGACGACGTGGCGTTCTTCGCCGACTACTCGAAGACCTGGCGCGCACCGGTCATCGACGAGCAATACGAAGTGCAGAGCGCGGCCAGCACCCGCAGCGCCACCAGCCGCAACCTCGACCCGGAACGCATCACCGGCCTGCGTGCCGGTAACGTCACCGACTTCTCCGATGTGTTCGTCAACGACGACAACCTGCAGGTGCGCACCACCCTGTTCCACAACAAGGTCAAGGACGAGATCTTCAAGAACCTCGGGGTCGAGTGCCAGGCGCAGAACGTCTCCGGCGGCACCATCAGCAGGGCCTGCGGCAACTACCTGATCGGCAACTACCGCAACCTCGACGGCGTGACCTACAAGGGCTTCGAGGTGGAAAGTTTCTACGACTCGACCTACCTGTTCGGCACCCTGTCCTACACCTGGATGACCGGCAAGCATGAAGGTGCCTACACCAACCCGTGGGCTGCGGATGTCTGGGCGACCGATGTGCAGGCGCCGAAATGGGTAGCGCGCCTGGGTGTGAAGATTCCCGAATGGGATGCGGTGGTGGGCTGGAAAGGCCTGTGGGTCCGCCAGACCGATCGCCTGCCGAGCGACAAGTACGGCCCCGGCGACCTGGGCAGCGCCACGGGCGACACCTTCTTCGACCACCGCGCCAACGACGCCTACAACGTCCAGGGCCTGTTCGCCAGCTGGAAGCCGCAGCAGCAATACCTGAAAGGCACCGAGGTCAACTTCACCCTCGACAACATGTTCAACCGCGACTACGCGCCGATGCTCAGCGACGACAACGTGTACAGCGTGGGGCGCAATGCCAAGGTGAGCGTGACGCGGTTCTTCTGACCGCCGCAGGCCTTGGCGTTGATCGGGCCTGGGCGGGACTCTGCGAACGGCGCAGCCCCCTGTGGGAGCTGCCAGCGATGAGCATAGGTATCTACACATCTTTTGGTCTGAGCAAAACTGCCAGGAGACCGCATTAACTTGAGCCAACGCGGTCGGTGTGGGAGCGGATTTATCCGCGATTGGGCGCGAAGCGGCCATAAAACCTGAGTCCCCGGTGTGTCAGGCACACTCGGGACTCAGGTTCTACGACGGCTTCGCCGCCGTTCG
>DQAA01000410.1:183-5564 GCA_003523465.1 Pseudomonas sp. | reverse complement strand
TGGGTACGCAGGCTGCTGCTGGCGTCGGCGGCCTTGTCCTGCCAGCGAAAGCGCTCGTTGCCGCTGCGCTTGCGCAGGCCACGATGGCGCAGCAGGCGCGGCAGATGGCGCTCGAAGCCCGGCAGGCCATGAACGACGCTGCCGCTCATTCTTGCGACGCCCAGCAAGTGCTCGTCCAGGGGCTGCTTCAGTGTTCCGTCGCTGTGAGTGTTGGCGAACACGGTGTAGTCGCTATCGCCCTTCACACGTCGAGCGTCTTCGGGGGCCAGGCTGGAATAGTGATGATCGGCGAGCATCAGGCTGAGTCGGGCCAGATGCATGATGTAGGGGTTCGCTAGCCAGTCGCCCTTGCCTGGCTTGTTCTGCAACGCCAGAAGGCGTTGTGCAAGCTTGGCGGCCTGGGTTCGCCATTTCGGCAGCGCGACGGGTAATGGCTGGTCGAACTGCCAATAGGGCTGGATATCCGCGGTAGGCGCGTTGTTGCCCAGCTCGTTCCATTGATGGGTAATCCCGTCGAGGATGTTGTGCAGGCGCTTGGGATTGAAGGTTTTCGAGCGTGCGCCGAAGCGAGGTTTTTCCTGTTGCTGGTGATGTTCGTCGACCGGCAGCGTGGGCAAGCGGTGGTGGCTGACAACCAGCCAGGCGATGGCCGCTGCTAGCGGAGGCAGGTTGCGGAAGGGCGGCGGAGTGTCGGCATCCAGGCCATCGCGTTTGAAGCGATGTGCCGCCAGCCAGTAGTGGTCGTATTGCGGGTCGGATGACGCAAGACGTTGCAGCCAGCCGGCGTCGTCATCGTCACCTACGAAGGCCAGGAACAGGCGCAGCGACACCCATTCATGGCGATAGAGATTGCGGGTTGCCGAGTGCTGGCGAAGTCGTGCCTGAAAGGCCGTGCTGGCTTTGCCGAGGTCGTGCAACAGTGCGGCCATCTGCGCCAGCAGACGGATGTCTTCGGCGCTGTGCCAGTCATTTTCGTCGTGCTTGCGCAGCACATCGCGGCGGGTGCTGTTCGTCGGTACTGCGCCTTGCTCGTTGAAGCGCCCCGCGTCGCCGACGATCCACAGCAATTCGCTGTGATCGAGGCCGCGGATCCAGTGGCAGGCGACGGCGGTATTGCGTCGGGCGGTTTTCTTCAGCAGGCGGCGCAGGGTGTCGAGGCCGGCTTGGGTGATGGGCGTCTGCCAGGTCCGTTCGCCACGGCGTTCGGCAAATTGGTCGAGGATGCGTCGGGTTTCCACCAGCGCCCGTTTGTCGCACTGGCAAATAAGCAGGATGTTCAAGGGAGCGGCGACCCCAGTTGTTCGGCGATCTCCTTGAGGCTGTCGATCATGAAATCGCCAAAGCCCACCAGCACCCCGGCTCTTGCCAGTTCGCGCATCGCTGCCTGGGTTACCGAAGTGCCTGTGCCCAGCAGCAGGGTGGTGGTGTTGGCGATAGGGATATTCCAGTACAGCGACTGCTTGCCCGCATCGGTGACGTACTCGACCCGCCCGCCATTCACCAGCACCCGGCAATGTTGCAGGTAGTAGAGGTTGGCGCGCTTGGAATGAAGGGTGGTCTTGAGATCGGATGAATGAATGCCGTCCATGGTGAAACCGGTTCCTTGGCGGTTCGTTGGCAAGAGCGCAGTTATAGCCGAGTTGATGACGAGGTGTTGGTGGTTTTTTCTGCTGGGTGTGGGAGGGGGTGGAGACCCTTTTTTTGGCGGTGCCTGGTGATTGCTTTTAAATCAATGGGTTGGAAGTTTTGGGGAAAAGAGGGTTTGAGCAGGTCAGGGGGGATTTTTGTCTTTCTGGGTAAGGGGTTGGTAGAGTTCTGGCCTAGTTCACTGCCGTGTAGGCAGCTTAGAAATCGAACAGCTCGATCGGCAACTGCAGGGCCGGGTTCACTGCCGTGTAGGCAGCTTAGAAAGACAAGGGCGTGAAGTGCCGCAAGGTCCAGGTAGTTCACTGCCGTATAGGCAGATCAAAATGCCCTCTTCGTCAATCTGTTAATGGAAGGTGAGATCCACAACCAGCCATTTTCATTTCAATTCTTCATAGCTAGTCCACTCTGCTACGCTTGCCAACTAATATTGCGTTTATAAGCGGATATAAAAGGCCGCTTATCTACAATAAACAGTCAAAAAAAGCCGCTTATGAACGACTATTTCCCCGTCGATTGCAGCGTTACCCTCCAGCGAGTGGGGCTCCTGGTCAAGGCTGCGCGTCTGGAGCAGGGCATACGTCAACTGGATGTAGTCAGCCGCCTGGGCGTTCCAGAAAAAGTGATTCGTCGCATCGAACGGGGAGACCCTTCGGTCAGCGTCAAGTCGTTGATGCTTGTGTTATGGAACCTTGGTTTGATGGAGCGGATATTCCGTTCTTTCGAAGACAGCCCCATTTCATTTTCGGAGTTGAAGGACGACACCAGCGGGCGCCGTGTCCGCCCTCGCCGTTCGAAAGCAGAGGATTTCTGATGCCCAGCGCCTACATCTACATGGAGCATCCGCAAACGGCGGAGGTTCTGACGCTTGGCAAGCTGACGCTGCAGCACAGGCAACCGGGTGAGTTTGTCTATTCCCCCGCTGCCCTTGATGCGGGGGTGTGGGTACCCGACCCGATTCGCTATCCCTTGTCCAGCCAGGTTTATAGCGTCAGCAAGAATCAGGGGGTGCCCGGATTCATCGATGATGCACTGCCGGATGGCTGGGGCGAGAGGTTGTTGCAGCGGATGCAGCGCGATCCTGTGAGCCGTTTCGACCTCCTGATAGGGTCTCCCAACAATGACCGCGTGGGTAATCTCATGACTGGTCGGGACAGGACGCCTCCTGTCGGCGTGGGCCAGAAACCCCTGCCGCGACTGACAGGCCTGGACAGGTTCATTGATATCTGTGAAGTGGTCTACGACAACGACGTCAGCGAGGACGACGCGAAGGAACTAGGCGTCAGGGACCAGCGTTCGTCGGTCGGTGGCGCTCGCCCCAAACGGACGTTTTCCAGCGATCGAAAGCTGATCCTGGCCAAGCCACATGATCGCTATGACCAGTACGAACTGGCAGCGGTCGAGCATGCGTGCATGACCTTTGCAGCGAAGAAGGGCATGCGGGTCGCCAATACCTCTCTCTATCGTGACAAGAAGGGCATGACCCTGCTGGTGGAGCGCTTTGATCGGCGCTATGTGGATGGGGTGTTCCGTCGAGTCCCGCTGCTCAGCGGCCTGACGCTGCTGGATACGGAATGGACTGTCGCGGATCTCAATGCTCGTTCCTATGCGCGGCTGGCGGACGAACTGTATCGCCGCAATGTGCCAGACAGAGATCGTCGCGAACTCTACATGCGCATGGCCTATAACGCGTTGACGGGGAATGCGGACGATCATCCGCGTAATCACGCAATCATCTTTGTAGACGGGGGCTGGCGGCTTTCTCCCCTGTACGACGTGCTGCCCATTCTCGACGAGGGGCGTGCCAGGTACTTGTCCATGTCGGTGGGTATCGATGGTGCGAGAGTCTCCCGGAGTAATCTGTTGAGTCAGCATCGGCATTTTGCGCTCGACAAGGATGATGCTGAGGAGGTCCTTGAGCGGGTGGCGGGCTGGGCTGATGAGCTCAGGGATCACTACGGGGAATTTCTCAACGGGAAAACGCTGGAGCTTGCACGGGAAGCTACCTGTGCGGACGGGTTGTTGGCTTAGTGGGTGAGGCAGGGGGAAGCGGAGAAGAAGGCTCTGAGTTGTCCGGTTTTGCGGTCGGTATTGGATTTATGGCCGAACCCTTTTTTATGGGTTTTTCTGTCGGCTTTTAAAATCAACAAGTTACGAAACTGGGTAAAAAGAGGGTTTTTGGGTAAAAAGGTTGGATTGGTCTTTTGCTTCAAGGTGTTGGTAGGGTTTGGGGCTAGTTCACTGCCGTATAGGCAGCTCAGAAAAGCTCTCGATCGATCAACTCGGCAGCAAGCGCGTTCACTGCCGTATAGGCAGCTCAGAAAACCTACATCGAAACGCTCAAGCACCAAAGCGGGCTCACTGCCGTACAGGCAGCTCAGAAAATACCCGGAGCGATCTGCGTCTGCCGAGCGATGTTCATTGCCGTTTGCACCACTGCAAAAACGCTGCGGAGTTCAGCAATTCCTACTGGATGGCTTCGGGACCGCTTCACGGTCCTTCGCGAGCAAGCTCACTCCCACAGACAGCCCCCAAAACAGCCTCCAATACACACAGGCATAAAAAAAGCCCGATCTCTCGGGCTTTTTTCACATCACGGGTTATAGGCCCCGAAACACGCCCTGAACAACACCTCAAGCACCGAGAGGTTGCCCTTCACGGCGCTGATCTTGGTCGGCACTTCACCCTTCGGATACCGGCGCACGGTCGGCAATTCGACGCAGCGATACCCCAGCTTCGGCGCGCGGTACGACAGGTAAGCCAGCAGTTCATAGGTACTGAACACATCCCGGAACGGCGCAACCCGCGGGTCCAGCAGCATCTTGCGGCTGTAGGCGCGGAAGCCCTGGGTGGTGTCGGTCCATTTGAATCCGGACGAGATGCTCAGCATCGGCGCGTGGATGAAGCGAATGGCGAAGTCCCGCGATTTAGGGGTGTTTTCCGCGACGCCACCCGCGACGAAGCGCGAGGCCTGGACGAAGTCGACACCCTGCTCCAGCGCTTCGATGAAGCGCGGGATGGCGTCCGGGTCGTCCTTGTCGTTGCCGTCGATGGTGACGATGCCTTCGTAACCCTGGTCGAGGACGAAGGCGTAGGCGCAGCGCAGCTGGGCGCTGAGTTTGCCCGGCGCGGTCTTGACCAGCAGGCCGCGTACGCCGACCTGTTGCAGGGCGTCCAGGGCCAGCGAGCCGTCGGTGCTGCCGCCATCGACGATGATGATGTCGGCGATGCCGGAGACGTTCACCGCCGCCATGCGCGCGAGCAGGTTCTTGATCCGCTCGCCTTCGTTGATCACCGGGATCACTACGCAGTGACGGTGCTCACGCCCGAGCCAGAGCGGGGTGTCGAAGGAAGGCACTTGCCAGGTGTTGCGGATAGCTGGGTCGATCTGAGACGAGGTCATAGGTTTTCCATCAGGTGACGCGCGCAGTGATCAGCGCGACGCCCNNCCCGCCATTACCAGGAGGATGCCCGCCACTGTGGTCCAGTGCAGGGCTTCACGAAAGATGACTACCGAGGATAGCGCGACCACGGCGACGGCACCGGCGGTCAGGACCGGGTGCGCGACGTTGAGCGGCAGGCGCGCCAGAGCGGCGGCGTAGAGCAGGAATGCCGTGCCATAGAGCGCAAGGCCGAGCCAGAACGGCCAGTTGCTCAGCGCCGCCATGGGATCGGTAGGCGAGGGGAATTTGCGCGGCGGCATCATCGCCATCTTGATCAGCACGCTGGCCGAGGCG
>DQAA01000410.1:0-154 GCA_003523465.1 Pseudomonas sp. | reverse complement strand
GCGCGGTAGGCGGCGGTGACGACGTTCAGGGCGCGCTCGATGGCGACCAGGTGCGGCTCGTCCTTGGTGGCGACCATCTCGATGGCCACCAGGTGTTGCGGCAGGTGGCGTTCGATGGCAGCGGCCATGGCCGGGTGCGCGGTCTTGCCGTCGC
>DQAA01000609.1 GCA_003523465.1 Pseudomonas sp. | reverse complement strand
TCGAGCTGTTCAGCGGCACCGCCCTGGCCATGCTGGTGCGCCATACCGCTGCGCTGGGCGAGGCAGACCTGGGCAAGCTCAAGGCGTTCTGCGCCGAGGCCGGCGTGCAGCTCTGGCTGCAGGGCGAAGGCGAGCCGGCTGCGGTGGAAGCCGATCAAGTCCTGGGCTTCGAACTGGAGCCGTGGAAGCTGACCCTGGCCTACCGTCCGGGCGACTTCGTCCAGGTCAACGCCGGGGTCAATACGGCGATGATCGAACAGGCCCTCGACTGGCTCGCCCCGCAGGCTGGCGAGCGCGTGCTGGACCTGTTCTGCGGCCTGGGCAATTTCGCCTTGCCGCTGGCGCAGAAGGCCGCCGAAGTGGTGGCGGTGGAAGGGGTTCAGGTGATGGTCGATCGGGCCGCCGCCAATGCCCGTAGTAATAATTTGAATAATGTTCGCTTTTTTCAGGCGGATTTATCCCAACCTCTGGCAGCGTCCGGATGGGTGGCGGAAGGCTTTTCTGCGGTACTCTTGGACCCACCGCGCGACGGTGCCTACGAAGTCGTCAGAAATATCGCAGCACTGGGTGCCAAACGTCTGGTCTATGTGTCGTGCAATCCGGCGACCCTGGCCCGCGATACGCTTGAATTGATCAAGCAGGGTTACCGGTTAAAAAGGGCCGGGATCCTCGACATGTTTCCGCAGACAGCGCATGTCGAGGCCATGGCGTTATTCGAGGTGGATTAGCGCTGCTAATCGCCCGGTGTCGTGCCTTTATTCGATCGTATGGCACGGCACCCGAGTTTTCAGGCGCATCGAGCATGCGCTGCAGGAAAAGGTAAACAAAGATGGTACAGGTGAGAGTGCACCAGCCGGTCAACACCGACGGCAGTATCAATCTCGAGGCATGGCTGGATCACGTGTGCAGCGTCGACGCGGCGCTGGACCGTGAAGCGCTGAAGATTGCCTGCGAATTCGCGCAGGAAATCGAGAAGCAGGGCAACCAGGCCAAACACTCCTGGGCCGACGGTACGTCGAGCTTCCAGGCTGGTCTGGAAATCGCCGAAATCCTCGCGGACCTCAAGCTCGACCAGGACTCGCTGGTCGCCGCGATCATTTACCGCGCGGTGCGCGAGGGCAAGGTCACCCTGTCCGAGGTCGCCCAGCGCTTCGGTCCGGTGGTCTCCAAGCTGATCGACGGCGTGCTGCGCATGGCCGCCATCAGCGACAGTCTCAACCCGCGCCACTCCCTGGTGCTGGGTTCCCAGGCCCAGGTCGAGAACCTGCGCAAGATGCTCGTGGCGATGGTCGACGACGTGCGCGTCGCCCTGATCAAGCTGGCCGAACGTACCTGCGCGATCCGCGCGGTGAAGGGCGCCGACGACGAAAAACGCCACCGCGTCGCTCGTGAAGTCTTCGATATCTACGCGCCGCTGGCGCACCGCCTCGGTATCGGTCATATCAAGTGGGAGCTCGAGGACCTGTCCTTCCGCTACCTGGAGCCCGACCAGTACAAGCAGATCGCCAAGCTGCTGCACGAGCGCCGGCTCGACCGCGAACGCTTCATCAACGACGTCATGGCGCAGTTGCAGAACGAACTGCTGGCCACCGGGGTCAAGGCCGATATCAGCGGCCGGGCGAAACACATCTATTCCATCTGGCGCAAGATGCAGCGCAAGGGCCTGGAATTCAGCCAGATCTACGACGTGCGCGCGGTACGCGTGCTGGTCCCGGAAATGCGCGACTGCTACACCGCGCTGGGCATCGTCCACACCCTGTGGCGGCACATTCCCAAGGAGTTCGACGACTACATCGCCAACCCCAAGGAAAACGGCTACCGCTCGCTGCATACCGCGGTGATCGGCCCCGAGGGCAAGGTGCTGGAAGTGCAGATCCGCACCCACGCCATGCACGAGGAAGCCGAGCTGGGCGTCTGCGCCCACTGGCGCTACAAGGGCACTGACGTCAAGTCCGGCTCCAATCACTACGAAGAGAAGATCTCCTGGCTGCGCCAGGTGCTGGAATGGCACGAAGAGCTGGGCGATATCGGCGGGCTTGCCGAGCAGCTGCGGGTCGATATCGAGCCGGACCGGGTCTACGTGTTCACCCCCGACGGCCACGCCATTGACCTGCCCAAGGGAGCGACGCCGCTGGACTTCGCCTACCGGGTGCACACCGAGATCGGCCACAACTGCCGCGGCGCCAAGATCAACGGGCGCATCGTGCCGCTCAACTACAGCCTGCAGACCGGCGAGCAGGTGGAGATCATCACCAGCAAGCACGGCAACCCGAGCCGCGACTGGCTGAACTCCAACCTGGGCTACGTCACCACCTCCCGGGCGCGGGCCAAGATCGTCCACTGGTTCAAGCTGCAGGCCCGCGATCAGAACGTCGCCGCCGGCAAGACCTTGCTGGAGCGCGAACTCAACCGCCTCGGCCTGCCCCAGGTGGACTTCGAGCGCCTGGCGGAAAAAGCCAACCTGCGTGCTGCCGAGGACATGTTCGCCTCCCTCGGTGCCGGCGACCTGCGCCTGGCGCACCTGGTCAACGCCGCGCAGCAACTGGTGGAGCCGGAGCGGATCGAGGAAATCGACCTCATCACCCGCAAGGCCACCGGCT
>DQAA01000028.1:3199-3414 GCA_003523465.1 Pseudomonas sp. | reverse complement strand
GGATCGGCTTGAGCCCGACCATGGGCATCCTCGCCGGGATCCTCGCGTTCGGCGCGCTGATCTCCTGGGCCTGGGCGCCGGAGACCAAGGCGCTGACCCTGAGCCAGGCGTGTGATGTGCCGAGTGTTGATGGTGTTGCAGCGAAGGTGGTTGCTGTTCCAGCAGCCTGATTCATTCTTTCAGGCAGACCCAATCCCCTGTGGGAGCGGGTTCAC
>DQAA01000028.1:0-3113 GCA_003523465.1 Pseudomonas sp. | reverse complement strand
AACCCCTGCTTGTCCCCCGCCACATCCAGCCAATACCCATAAGGCCCCAGCACTTCCACCCCGGCAATCGGCAGCAAGCTGCCCTCGCGCAATTCGCGCTCGATCATCTGCCGGTCGATCACCGCCAGCCCACCCCCGGCCAGCGCGGTATGGATCACCTGGTCCAGCGTGCTGAATTCCAGCCCGCCTGCGGTCTCCACATCGTCCCGGCCCACGGCCGCCAGCCAGTTCTCCCAGACCTTTAGGCGCTTGCCGTCATGCAGGATGTGCAGCAGCGGATGCTGGCGCAAGTCCGGCGCCTGCCTGTCGACGAACAGCTCGGCACTGGCTACCGCCACATGCCGCTCCATCACCAGCAATTCGCTGTGCCAGTGCTCCGCCGGACCCAGGCCGAACCTGATCCGGCAGTCGATCTCCGCCAGATGCTCATGACTGGCCTGGTTGCTCACGCTGAGGCTGATGTCCGGATAACGCCGGCAGAAATCCCGCAGATGGGGCGACAGCCAGCGCGTGCCCCAGGTGGGCGGGGCGAGAATGCGCAGGCGCTGGCGCAGGTTGGGCACGCGTACCGATTGCAGGGCGCGGTCGATCTGGTCGAAGGCCGCCGCCAGTTGTGGCGACAGGGCGGCGCCGGCTTCGGTGAGGGTCAGGCCCAGGTGGGTACGCACGAACAGGGCGACGCCCAGGTGATCTTCGAGCTGCTTGATCTGCCGGCTGACCGCGCCCTGGGTGACGTTCAATTCAAGAGCGGCCTGGCTGAAACTGCGATGCCGCGCGACCTCTTCGAAGACGCGCAGCATATTGAGCGGGGGCAGTTGACGCATTGCAGTACCCCCGCAGGGAAGGGACTTTCTAGAAGTAGTAGCCGATGTTGACGTAGACCTGGTTTTCCCACTGGTCGCTGCCACCGGCGCCGAGGCTCTGGCTGTAGTCGCTGCCACCGATGTACGGATCGTTCTTGCCGAACAGCCATTCGGTGGCGATCCACAGCTTGCTCACCGAGAACGACGACCCGAGGATCAGCCGTTCGGAGGTGTCGAAGCCTGCCGCGGATTTGTCGAAGGCGCTGTAGTTGGCGTACACCTTGATGCCGCTGACCTGGTCGAACAGGTACTTGCCGTCGACGTCGTAACTCAGGTCGGCGACATAGAAGTTGCCGCGGCTGGCGACGTTGAAGGTGCCGTCGTAGCCGCCGAAGGTGACCAGTTCGTCGGTGCCTTCGTTGCGCGGCGACATCTGTTGCCGCGCCGCCATCAGTTGCACGCCCCACGGGCCGTTCTTGCCCAGGTAATGCACGGCCACGGCGTTGCGGCGGCCGTCGTCGTGGGTGTCGTTGTTCTTCAGGGTGGACGTCATGCCGGATACGCCGACCTCGGACTTCCAGTCACCCAGCTCCAGCGCACGGGCGACCCGCAGCACGGCGGTGTTGCGCTCGCGGTTGTCGCTGCCATCGGCCACGTAGCTGTCGGCGGAGGAGACCACGGTGGAGTAGGTGCGGCCATTGCTGGTGCCCTTGCCTTGCCAGGCCGGGCGCAGGTACCAGCCGGCCTGGACGTTCCAGGCGCCGGCCTGCTGGATGTACTTGGCGCCGATCTGCTCGACGTCTTCCAGGCCGATGACGTTGCCCAGGGTCTCGAAGAAGGTGCTGCCGAAGTACGGCTGCAGGCCGAAGGGGATCTGGTTCAGGCCGACCTGGATTTGCTGCTCGGGATTGAACCGGTAGCCGACCCAGGCGGTTTCGGCAAAGGCCACGTCGCCGACGTTGTTGGTGTACTTGTACGGATAGGCACGGCCATAGAAGCGGTACTTGGCGGCACCGATCCAGGTGTCGGAGTCGTACCTGGCGGTGAGGAACGCGGTGTCGAAGTTGAATTTCTGGATGTCCCGGTCCGGGTCGTAGTCCCAGCGCGCACGGACGGCGCCACCGAGATCGAGGTGATCGGTCACCTGCACGGCGAAGGCCGGCACGCAAAGGGCGGACAGGGTAGCGAGGCAGACGGACTGCAAGCGCAGGGTAGGGCTGAAGGGCATGGTGCGGCTCTCGTTGTTGTTATGTGAGACGCGCGCAGTGTTGCCAGCGGGGCGTTGTCGGACAAACGATTAAATGGCGGGGCGAACCTGCGTTAAACGCACGTTACCTATGGAATATTCCGACTCGCATGTGGGATGTGTCTTACGCTTCATGGGATGCTTCACACATTTCCCGTCCCGCCGAGCGCCTTCCATGAAACGCAAGATGCCAGGTCTCAATGCCCTCAAGGCCTTCGAAGTGGCCGGCAGCACCGGTAGCTTCACCCGCGCCGCCGAGCTGCTCAACGTCACCCAGAGCGCGGTCAGCCGCCAAGTCCGGCAACTGGAGGAGCAGCTTGGCGAGCATTTGCTGCAGCGTCGCCATCACCATCTCGAACTGACCAATGCCGGGCGCGTACTGTTGCGGGCGTTGCACCAGTCCTTCGACAAGATCGAGATGACCGTGCGCAGCATCCAGCAGAAAACCCATGCCAACCGCCTGCACCTCAATGCGCCGCCGACCTTCACCAGCCGCTGGCTGATGCCGCGCCTGGGGCGGTTGCGCGAGCTGCATCCGGAGCTGGAGCTGAGCATCACCACCCAGTTGCAGGACAGCCTGGCCGAGACCGCCACCCTCGACTGCGCGATCCGTTTCGGCAATGGCGAATGGGACGGGCTGGACAGCTCGCTGCTGATCCAGGAGCGGCACATCGCCGTGTGTGCGCCCTCGCTGTATGCCCGGGAGCAGGAAGTGGAGGGCGTGGATCTCAATCGCATGACCTTGCTGCATGTCCTGGCCCGGGAAGACCAGCGCTACCTGACCTGGAAGCACTGGCTGGATGCGGCGCGGATCAGCGGGGTGGATACCCAGGGCGGTTATGAATTCGACCTGCTGGACCTGGCCATTCGTGCGGCGGTGGACGGCCTCGGGATCACCATCGCCGACTGGCACATGGTCGCGCCGGAGCTGGCCAGCGGGCGGCTGACCCAGGTGCTCAACGTGCATGTGGAAGGGCATCAGTCCTACTGGCTGGTGACCCGGCCGGAACAGCGCGATGCGCCGCAGTTGCAGCTGTTCCACCAGTGGCTGCAGGAAGAAATCT
>DQAA01000068.1 GCA_003523465.1 Pseudomonas sp. | reverse complement strand
GCAAGCAGTTCCGCAAGGGCCGCAACAACTCGTTGAACGCCGGCCCGGATGATCCCGGCAGCCCCTACGCCATCGGCAGCGCGGACGGCGGTCACGAGGCGATCCACCCGCAACTGGGCAGCCGCGAAGACTTCCGCCGCCTGGTCGCCGCCGCCGAAGAGCACGGCCTGGAAATCGCCCTCGACTTCGCCATTCAGTGTTCCCAGGACCACCCCTGGCTCAGCGAACACCCCGGCTGGTTCTCCTGGCGCCCGGACGGCAGCATCCGCTATGCGGAAAACCCGCCGAAGAAGTACCAGGACATCGTCAACGTCGACTTCTACGCCGCCGACGCCGTGCCCTCGCTATGGCTGGCCCTGCGCGACGTGGTGCTGGGCTGGGTGAAGGAGGGCGTCAAGCAGTTCCGCGTCGACAACCCGCACACCAAGCCGCTGCCGTTCTGGCAATGGCTGATCGCCGATATCCGTGCCGCCCACCCCGAGGTGATCTTCCTCGCCGAAGCCTTCACCAAGCCGGCGATGATGGCGCGCCTGGGCAAGGTCGGTTACACCCAGAGCTATACCTATTTCACCTGGCGCAACACCAAGGCGGAAATCCAGGAGTACTTCGAAACCCTCAACCAGCCGCCCTGGTCGCTGTGCTACCGGCCGAACTTCTTCGTCAACACGCCGGACATCAACCCGTTCTTCCTGCATACCTCGGGCCGCGCCGGGTTCCTTATCCGTGCCGCCCTGGCGACCATGGGCTCGGGCCTGTGGGGCATGTACTCCGGTTTCGAGCTGTGCGAAGCGGCGCCTATCCCGGGCAAGGAGGAATACCTCGATTCCGAGAAGTATGAAATCCGCCCGCGGGACTTCACCCAACCCGGCAACATCATCGCCGAGATCGCCCAGCTCAACCGCATCCGCCGCCAGCAGCCGGCCCTGCAAAGCCACCTGGGCGTGCGCTTCTACAACGCCTGGAACGACAACATCGTCTATTTCGGCAAGCCCTCGCCGGATGGTGAAAGCTTCGTCCTGGTCGCCATCAGCCTCGACCCGCACAACGCCCAGGAAGCCAGCTTCGAGCTGCCGCTGTGGGAGCTGGGCCTGGATGACAACGCCGTCACCCGTGGCGAAGACCTGATGAACGGCCATCGCTGGGAGTGGTACGGCAAGACCCAGTGGATGCGTATCGAGCCCTGGCACCTGCCGTTCGGGATCTGGCGCCTGGACAAGGCTCACTAGAAAGGAAGTCGAGCATGGCAAAGAAAAGCCGCCCTGCGGCCTTTATCGATGACCCGCTCTGGTACAAGGACGCGATCATCTACCAGATCCACATCAAGTCCTTCTTCGATTCGAACAACGACGGTATCGGCGATTTTCCCGGCCTGCTGGCCAAGCTCGACTACATCGCCGACCTCGGGGTCAACACCCTCTGGCTGCTGCCGTTCTACCCCTCGCCACGGCGCGACGACGGCTATGACATCGCCGCCTACAAGGCGGTGCACAGCGACTACGGGACCATGGCCGACGTGCGCCGCTTCATCGCCGAGGCGCACAAGCGCAACCTGCGGGTGATCACCGAACTGGTCATCAACCACACCTCCGACCAGCACCCCTGGTTCCAGAAGGCGCGGCGGGCCAAGCCGGGTTCGGCGGCGCGGAATTTCTACGTGTGGTCGGACACTGACGACAAATACGACGGCACGCGGATCATCTTCCTCGACACCGAGAAGTCCAACTGGACCTGGGACCCGGTGGCCGGCCAGTACTTCTGGCACCGTTTCTACTCGCACCAGCCGGACCTGAACTTCGACAACCCGCAGGTCATGAAGGCGGTGATCGGCGTCATGCGTTTCTGGCTGGACATGGGGGTCGACGGCCTGCGTCTCGATGCCATTCCGTACCTGATCGAGCGCGACGGCACCAACAACGAAAACCTCCCTGAAACCCACGGGGTTCTCAAGCAGATCCGCGCCGAGATCGACGCCAACTATCCCGACCGCATGCTCCTGGCCGAGGCCAACCAATGGCCCGAGGACACCCAGCTGTACTTCGGCGAGGGCGATGGCGACGAATGCCATATGGCCTTCCACTTCCCGCTGATGCCGCGCATGTACATGGCCGTGGCCCAGGAAGACCGCTTCCCGATCACCGATATCCTGCGCCAGACCCCGGAGATTCCCGCCAACTGCCAGTGGGCGATCTTCCTGCGCAACCACGATGAGCTGACCCTGGAAATGGTCACCGACCGTGAGCGCGACTACCTGTGGAATTACTACGCCGCCGATCGCCGCGCGCGGATCAACCTGGGCATCCGCCGCCGTCTCGCGCCCTTGATGCAGCGTGACCGCCGGCGGGTCGAGCTGCTCACCAGCCTGCTGCTGTCCATGCCCGGCACGCCGACCCTGTACTACGGCGACGAGATCGGNNTACCTGGGCGACCGCGATGGCGTGCGCACGCCGATGCAGTGGTCGATCGACCGCAACGGCGGTTTCTCCCGGGCCGACCCGGCGCGCCTGGTGCTGCCGCCGATCATGGATGCGCAGTACGGCTACCAGACCGTCAACGTCGAAGCCCAGGCCGAAGACCCTCATTCCCTGCTCAACTGGAACCGCCGTCTGCTCACCGTGCGCAAGCAGCAAAAGGCGTTCGGCCGCGGCACCCTGAAGATGCTCGCACCGAACAACCGGCGCATCCTCGCCTACCTGCGCGAGTACACCAGCCCCGAAGGCGTCAGCGAAACCGTGCTGTGCGTCGCCAACGTGTCCCGTGCGGCGCAGGCGGTGGAGCTGGATCTCGCACCCTATATCGACCGCGTGCCGGTGGAGATGCTCGGCGGCTGCGCTTTCCCGCCCATCGGCCACCTGCCGTTCCTGCTGACCCTCGCGCCCTACGGCTTCTACTGGTTCCTCCTCGCGCCCAAGGACCAGATGCCCAGCTGGCATGTCGAGGCAGCCCAACCCTTGCCGGAGTTCACTACCTTGGTCGTCAAGAAACGCATGGAGGAGCTGCTGGAGGCCCCGGCCCGGCAAACCCTCGAAGAAACCATCCTGCCCGAATACCTGCCGAAACGACGCTGGTTCGCCGGCAAGGACCAGGCCATCGACAAGGTTCACCTGGCCTACGGCGTGCGCTTCGGCACGCCGACCACACCGGTGCTGCTGGGTGAGCTGGAGGTCGAGAGCGGGGGCCAGAGCCGACGCTACTTCCTGCCCTTCGGCCTGGTGGGCGAGGAGCAGATACACAGCGCCTTGCCCCAGCAACTGGCGCTGGCGAAGGTCCGTCGTGGCCGCCAGGTGGGCTTCATCACCGATGCCTTCAGCCTCGACACCTTCATCCGTGGTCTGCTCGCCGGTTTCCAGGAGCATCTGCGCCTGCCTGGCAGCGACGGCGAGTTGCAGTTTGAATCGACTCCGCAGCTGGCCCGGTTGGGCCTGGGCGAAGACGCCGAGGTGCGTTATCTGTCCGCCGAGCAGTCCAACAGTTCGGTGGTGGTCGGGGGCAGCCTGGTGCTCAAGCTGATTCGCCGGGTCAATGGCGGTATCCATCCCGAGCTGGAAATGGGCGCCTACCTGACCGCCGCCGGCTACGCCAATATCTCGCCGTTGCTTGGCTGGCTGAACCGTGTCGATGGCGCCGGCGAGCCCCATCTGCTGGCCATCGCCCAGGGCTACCTGAACAACCAGGGCGATGCCTGGGACTGGACCCAGAACAACCTGGAACGGGCCATCCGCGATGAAATGGAGCCGCCGCAACTGCGCGGCGAAGGCCATGCCGCCGATGCTCTCGAAGACCTTACCGCCTTTGCCGCCTTGCTCGGCCAGCGCCTAGGCGAGATGCACCAGGCCCTGGCCCGGCCCACCGACGACGAGGCCTTCAAGACCCGCCTCAGCGATGCCGAGGACACCCGCCGCTGGGGCGAGCAGATCGCCGAGCAGTTGCGTACCGCCCTGGACCTGCTGGTGCAGCATCGCGATGAGCTGGACAGCGAAAGCCAGGCCCTGGTCAGCGACCTGGAACAGCAACGCGACGGCCTGCTGCGCGAAGTCGGGC
>DQAA01000084.1 GCA_003523465.1 Pseudomonas sp. | reverse complement strand
CTGTGCCGCCCCTTCAACCCGGATAACAGCCGCCTGTGCGCCCGCCTGTACGCGTGGCCGTCGAGCTGGCTGCTGGGCCTGGAGGTCAAGGCCGAGGTCGGCCCGCTGTTCGACCAGCCGCCGGGTTGCGTGGTCATTGCCAACCACCAGTCCAACTTCGATCTGTTCGTCCTCGGCCATGTGGTACCGCCGCGCACCGTGTGCATCGGCAAGAAGAGCCTTGGCTGGATTCCGCTGTTCGGCCAGCTGTTCTGGCTGGGCGGCAATATCCTGGTGGACCGCGGCAATGCCTACCAGGCCCGCCGTGCCTTGCAGACCACCAGCCGCACCATGCGCGAAAAGCACACCTCGATCTGGGTCTTCCCGGAAGGCACGCGCAACCCGGACGAGCAATTGCACGGGTTCAAGAAAGGCGCCTTCCACATGGCCATCGATGCTGGCGTTCCGATCGTGCCGGTGTGTGTCAGCCGCTATGCCAAACGCCTCAATCCTGGTGGCTGGCGCAAGGAGCAGGTGCTGATCCGCTCGCTGCCACCGATCTCCACCGCCGGCCTGAGCCAGCAGGACATCCCCGCGCTGATCGAACAGTGCCGCACCCAGATGCAGGCCTGCATCGACCTGATGGAGCACGAGCGCAAGCGCGCCTGAGCAGTTGCCGTTTCGCCGTGGTCAGACCAAGCTGTCTGACACGTCAAACGGAGGATGCCTGCAACCATGGGTCGAGTCGTAGCAGCAGCGGTGTACAGCGCCGGCCGCAAGGTCACCAATATCAGCATTGACGAAGGCGCCGAATGGGCGAGCAAACCCGGGCATTTCGTCTGGATCGGGCTGGAAGAACCCAACGCCCAGGAACTGGCCAACCTGCAGTGCCAGTTCAACCTGCACGAGCTGGCCATCGAGGACGCCCTTGAAAAGCACAGCCGGCCGAAGCTGGAAACCTTCGGCGACGCGCTGTTCATCGTCACCTATTCGCCGGTGCGCCAGGACGGCAAGCTGGAATTCATCGAAACCCACATCTTCGCCGGCAACGGCTACATCATCACCTGCCGCAACGGCCACTCGAAATCCTATGCCCTGGTCCGCCAGCGCTGCGAAGCGCGGCCGTTGCTGCTGGAACACGGCGAGGATTTCGTGCTTTACGCCCTGCTGGATTTCGTCACCGAGAACTACCAGCCGGTCAGCGAAGCCATTCATGGCGAGATCGAGGAACTGGAACAAAGCGTGCTCGCCGGCTCCCTGGTGGAAGAAGACATCCGCCGTATCCACAACCTGCGCCGCGACATCCTGCGCCTGCGCCGCTACGTGGCGCCCATGGTGGAGATCAGCGAGGAACTGCAGCGGCTGGCCTTCCCCTTCATCGACAAGAACATGCGCCCGTACTTCCGCGATGTGCAGATCCACGTGACGCGGCAGATGGAGGACCTGGCGGGGATCCGCGACCTGGCCAGCCAGACCATCGAGATCGGCATGCTGCTGGAGTCGTCACGGCAGAGCATCGTGCAGCGCAAGTTCGCCGCCTGGGCGGCGATCCTCGCGTTCCCCACGGCGATCGCGGGGATCTACGGCATGAACTTCCAGAACATGCCGGAGCTGAGCTGGCATTACGGCTATTTCGCCGTATTGGGCGGGATCGCGGTGGGTTGCACCGCGCTGTTCAGCAGTTTCAAGCGTTCGGGCTGGCTTTAGGCTGGGCGACGAAGCGCATCATCCATTCGGCGACGGTCTGGCCGTGGTGGTCCACGCCCAGGCTGTCGATGCCCTTGGCGTAGACCTCGCTGCCCAGGCTCTCCTGGCGCAGGTCGAGCAGCGCGCGGGAATAGTCGTGGATGAATTCCGGATGGCCCTGGAAGCACAGCACCTGGTCGCCGATGTGATACGCCGCGTACTGGCAGAAGTCGCTGGAGGCGATCACCGTGGCGTTTTCCGGTAGCGCGGTGACCTGGTCCTGGTGGCTGATCAGCAGGGTCAGCTCTTCCACCTGCGGGCTCATCCACGGCGCGCGGGCAGCCATCACGTAACGGTGGGTGCCAACGCCCCAGCCCTGATGGGCGCGCTCGGCCTTGCCGCCGAGCAGCAGGGCCAGCAATTGATGGCCGAAACACACGCCCAGCAGTTTGTCGCCGCGCTGGTAGCGATCCAGGAGAAATGCCTTGAGCTTGCCGATCCAGGGATCATCGCCGAACGAGTCCGCCTTGCTGCCTGTCACAAGATAGGCGTCGAAGACTTCATCCTCCGGCGGGTAGTGGCCGTTCATCACGTTGTAGACGCTGAATTCGGCGGCGATCGGCTGGCGGGTGAACAGTTGCTCGAACATCCGTCCATAGCCCTGATACTGCTCGACCAGCTCGGGTCGCAGGACGTCGGTTTCCAGGATGCAGATGCGTAACGACATAGACTTGGCCCTGAACGACAGTGGTGAAAAAACACCGGTGAAGCCTGCCGCGAATATCGGCGTCAGGCAAGCGTTCCCTCGGACGAACGGTCATTTCATTGCAATTGGTGTGTGTACCCGACGCATGTGTCTAGTCAGGCATGTCGTACGCAGATGGCATAAAGCCTCATAAACGAATGGTCTTTCTAGACCAAAGTACAGACGAAAGCGTTCTAAATCGGCGGTAACGTTGCGGCTTCCCAGGTTGTATACCCATTAACAGCAGGTCCGAAAGCAGCGTCCGCAGAGACCCCACCGGACCGGAGACAGGGATGCCATCCGGCTATCAGGAATAACAACAAAAAGGCAGACAGCCATGTTCAAACAACACAAGGTACGTCAGGCGGGACTCATTCTGTTCGCCACCACACTGCTGCTGATCCTGCCCAACCTGACGCGCCTGTTCGGTTGAGCGATCGCTTTTCAGTGTCATTTCAGCTCTGGTGTATGCTGCCGGCCCTCACTGGTTGGAGACCTGCCCATGCGCCGCTATCTCGTCCTGCTGCTCGCCCTGTCGAGCCTGCCCCTCCACGCGGCGCAACTGACCCTGGAGCTTGGCTCCAGCCCTCGCAAGTGGGATAGCGAAACGCTGCTCAAGCATCCCCAGGCCCGGGATATTCGCATCGAACAGGATGTTTCCTACAAGAAGACCATGGCGTATCGCGCCGTCCCCTTGGCCGTACTGCTTGAGGGGATCAAGCCGGGGGATCACCTGCAGGCCGTGGCCCTCGACGGCTTCGCTGCGGAGATGCCCGCCGCGCCATTGCTGCAAAACGGCCCGGCACAGGCCTGGCTGGCGGTGGAAGATCCGGCGAAACCCTGGCCGCCGCTCAGCGCCGGCAAACCGAGCGCCGGCCCGTTCTACCTGGTGTGGACCAATCCCAAGGCCGGGCATATCAGCCCCGAGCAATGGCCCTTCCAGGTGTCCAGCATCCGCCGCCTGGAGCCCGTCGCCGCACGCTTCCCGGCCCTGCTTCCTGCGTCGGACGCCAGCGCCTCGGTCACCCGCGGTTTCGCCCTGTTCCAGAAGAACTGCCTGGCCTGCCATCGCCTCAATGGTGCCGGCGATGCCCAGTTCGGCCCGGACCTGAACCGGCCGTACAACCCCACCGAATATTTCCGCGTCGAATTCCTCAAGCGTTATATCCGCGATCCGCAGAGCCTGCGCCAATGGCCCCAGGCGCGCATGCCCGGGTTCAGCGCCGAGGTGCTGCCGGACGCCGATCTCGACGCCCTGCTCGCCTATCTCTCCCACATGGCCAAACGCAAGTCCTGAGCCCTACTGGTCGAAGCCGGAGGTGACCAGCACATTGGCGTGCATCTGCTCGTAGCCACCACCCCGGCGCATGCCACGCACCGGGCAGGCATCCAGGTAATCCAACCCCACCGCCAGCTTCAGGTGTCGCTCCGGCACGGCGAGCTGGTTGGTCACATCGAAGCTGTACCAGGCGTCGTCCAGCCAGGCCTCGGCCCAGGCATGGCTGGCCATGTGCTGGTTGTCGTTGTCGAACAGATAGCCCGACACATAGCGCGCCGGCACCTGCAGGCTGCGGGCGCAGGCGATGAAGGCATGGGCATGGTCCTGGCAGACCCCGGCTCCCCCGGCGAACGCCTGGGCGGCACTGGTCTCCACCGCCGTCGCACCCGGGCGATAGGCCATATGATCGTGCAGCGCGCCCATCAAGCCGATCAGCGCACCGCGATCACGGTACTCACCACAATGGCGACCGGCGAAGGCCCGCAGGGCTTCGTCGGCTTCGGTCAGACGGGTCGAGCGCAGGAATGGCAGGGGCGACTGGCTGTCCTGCTCGGCCTCCAGGTCCGGATCGATCTCCACCTCGCCACGGGCGGCGATCAACAGGTCGGCGTGGGGTTCTTCCAGGCTGAGCACGTGCAGGATATTGCCGAACGGATCGCGGCGGGCCTGGACCGGACGCGGCAGGTCCAGTTGCCATTGCAGCACCTGCTGACGCTGGTTGTCCGGCGGGGTCAGGCGCAGGTACTGGATGCTGGTCCGTACCTGGTCTTCGTAGTGGTAGGCGGTTTCATGGCTGATTGTCAGTCTCATACGACCTCCAGGTAAGCACTGTGGATGGCATTGCCCAATTCGCGCACCTGCGGGATGTAGTGGTTCAACCAGGGGTGCAGCCCTTCGGAGAGGACTTCGTCGATGCCGGTGTAGCGCAGTCGGGCATCCACTTCCGCCGCCAGGCGCTGGGCGGGGCNNGCCGTTGCTGCCCTGCAGGCTGGCGAGGATCTGGTCGATTTCTTCGGTGCAGGCACGCAGCGAACGGGGCACGTCGGCACGCAGGAGCAGCAGTTCGGCTACATGGCGCGCCGTGGGGGCGTCGCGGTAGATCTCGGTATAGGCCTCGAACGAGGACAGGGCGCGGAGCAAGGCGCTCCACTGGTAGTAACCGCGGGCGGAGCTGTCGCTGACCGCCTCGGCGTCCTCGCCGAACATCTCGTAGCGCGCGTCGAGCAGGCGCAGGGTGTTGTCGGCGCGCTCAATGAAGGTCCCGAGGCGGATGAAGCGGAAGGCGTCGTTGCGCATGATGGTGCCGTAGGTGGCGCCGCGGAACAGGTGCGAGCGCTCCTTGATCCACTCGCTGAAGCGGCTCATGCCATAGCGTCCGAGGCCCTGCTCGGCAATGCCGCGGATCTCCAGCCAGGTGGCGTTGATGTTTTCCCACATGTCGGCGGTGATCTTGCCGCGCACCGCATGGGCACAGGCCCGCGCCGCGCCGAGGCAGCTGTAGATGCTCGCCGGGTTTTCCGGGTCGAGGGCGAAGAAATGCAACAGGCGCTCGGCGTGCAGTTCCCCGTGGCGTTCGAGGTAGTCGTCGAGGGTGCCGGTGATGCGCAGGGCCAGGGTCATTTCATCGAGGCCGTCGCCGTGGCCATCCTGGGGCATCAGCGACAGCGAATAGCTGACATCGAGCATCCGCGCGAGGTTTTCCGCGCGTTCGAGATAGCGCGACATCCAGTACAGATCGGAAGCGGTTCTGCTGAGCATGATTCAGTCCTCCACCACCCAGGTGTCCTTCGTGCCGCCGCCCTGGGACGAGTTCAC
>DQAA01000341.1 GCA_003523465.1 Pseudomonas sp. | reverse complement strand
GTGGGAGGTTTCCGGGGACAGTTTGAACAACAGCTGGCGGGCCAGGTTATACATGGGCGGGCTTGGCTCAGGAGGTGAGGGATCGGGATTGGAAGGTGGCGATTATAGCCACGGCGGCGCGTCCATGACAGCGCCTTGGCATATGGGTTGCTTGAGCGCCTGTATGGGGCCGGCGCCTTTCCCGCGCTGGCCAGGCGCTTTATCTGCCAGGCGACAGCACCGCGATGACTGATTTCTCCCCCTCCCCCCTGGCCTGGCTGCACGGCAGCGATGCGCCGGAAAAGACCAGCCTGAATATCGGCTTCATGGCCCTGAGCGACTGCGCGCCGCTGGTGGTCGCGGCAACCCAGGGCTTTGCCCAGCCCCACGGCCTGACCCTCAACCTCAAGCGCCAGACCTCATGGGCCGGCCTGCGCGACAGGCTGCTCAGTGGCGAACTGGATGCCGCCCATAGCCTGTACGGCCTGACCTACGCCGTGCACCTCGGCATCGGCGGGGTGGCACCGACGCCGATGGCGGTGCTGATGGGCCTGAACCAGAACGGCCAGAGCATCAACCTGTCCCCGGACTTGCAGGCCATCGGGGTGACCACTCCTGAAGCACTGGAGCGTCACGTGCACCAAAGTCGGACAAAACTGACGTTCGCCCAGACTTTTCCCACAGGCACCCACGCCATGTGGCTGTATTACTGGCTCGCCAGCCAGGGCATCCACCCGCTGGATGACGTGAACAGCGTGGTGGTGCCACCGTCGCAGATGCTTGCCCATCTGCGCGCCGGACGCATCGACGGTTTCTGTGTCGGCGAGCCCTGGTCGGCCAATGCGGTGAACCAGCGCATGGGCTTTACCCTGGCCACCAGCCAGTCGATCTGGCCGGATCATCCGGAAAAGGTCCTCGCCACTACCGCAGGTTTCGCCCAACAGCACCCCAATGCGGCCCGGGCCCTGGTGTCCTCGGTGCTGGCGGCCAGCCGCTTTATCGAGGAAAGCCCGGAAAACCNNCCGCCGCGCCACCGCGCGACTGCTCAGCGCCGACAACTACCTTGACGCCCCGCTGGCGGATATCGAACCGCGCATGCTCGGCGACTACAGCGACGGCCTGGGCAACCACTGGCACGACGCCCACGGCCTGAGCCTGCACAACGACGGCGCGGCCAATGTGCCCTGGCTGTCCGACGGCATGTGGTTCATGACCCAGTTCCGTCGCTGGGGCCTGCTGCGCGAAGACCCGGACTACCTCGCCATCGCCCGCGATGTGCAGCAACTGGGCCTGTACCGCGACGCCGCGACCAGCCTGGGCATCGACTGCCCGGTAGCGTCGATGCGCAGCAGCCAGCTGATCGACGGCAGCGTCTGGGATGGCAGCGACCCACGCGGCTACGCCCATGGTTTCCGTCTCCACGCCTTGTCCGACCAGTAACGGGAGTTGCCCTGATGTTGCGAATCCTGTTGATCGATGACACCGAGAAGAAGGTCGGCCGACTGCGTGCGGCGCTGGTGGAGGCCGGTTTCGAAGTGATCGAGGAATCCGGCCTGACCATCGACCTGCCGGCCCGCGTCGAAACGGTGCGTCCGGATGTGGTTCTGATCGATACCGAGTCACCGGGCCGCGATGTGATGGACCAGGTGGTACTGGTCAGCCGCGACCTGCCGCGACCGATCGTGATGTTTACCGACGAGCATGATCCCGGCGTGATGCGCCAGGCGATCCAGGCCGGGGTCAGCGCCTATATCGTCGAGGGCATCCATGCCCGGCGCCTGCAGCCGATCCTCGATGTGGCCATGGCCCGCTTCGAAAGCGACCAGGCGCTCAAGGCCCAGCTCCAGGCCCGGGACCAGCAACTGGCGGAGCGCAAGCGCATCGAGCTGGCCAAGGGTTTGTTGATGAAGATGAAGGACTGCGATGAAGAGCAGGCCTACACCCTGATGAGGCGGCAGGCCATGAGCAAGCAGCAGAAGCTGGTGCAGGTGGCGGAGCAGATCATTGCGATGCATGACTTGTTGGGCTGAGGTGTTCTTGAGGGCCCTATCGCTGGCAAGCCAGCTCCCACAGGTGCGGTGTACGCAGTACACAGGGAACTGGCCCACCTCTTGCTAAGAATCTCCCGGTAGCCAACGGCGGTTGCCCCAAAACCAAATACCGACAAAGACGTCGCTCTCCCCCTCGCCCCTTGCGAGCCGGGAAGCGGCGTTTTTTTGTTTCAGCCCCGTGAGGTGTCCCATGAATACGAGCTTCTGGAAATCCGGGCATGTCCCGACCCTGTTTGCCGCTTTCCTGTATTTCGACCTGAGCTTCATGGTCTGGTACCTGCTCGGCCCATTGGCGGTGCAGATCGCCACCGACCTGCAATTGACCCCGCAACAGCGCGGGCTGATGGTGGCGACGCCGATTCTCGCCGGCGCCATCCTGCGCTTCGTCATGGGCATCCTGGTAGACCGCCTTTCCCCCAAGACCGCCGGGCTGATCGGCCAGGTGATCGTCATCGTCGCGCTGTTCAGCGCCTGGAAGCTGGGGGTCAACAGCTATGAGCAGGCCCTGCTGCTCGGCGTGTTCCTCGGGGTGGCCGGGGCTTCCTTCGCCGTGTCCCTGCCGCTGGCCTCGCAGTGGTATCCGCCGCAGCACCAGGGCAAGGCCATGGGCATCGCCGGTGCCGGCAACTCCGGCACGGTGTTCGCCGCCCTGCTGGCTCCGCT
>DQAA01000639.1 GCA_003523465.1 Pseudomonas sp. | reverse complement strand
GGCGGGTCGGCAAGGCCGTGCCGTTGAGGTTATGGCGAACGGTGAGTGCGCCGTCCTTCGGCGTGACCATGATCTTGTTGCGCACGCCGTAGGCGTATTGGTCGGCCGGCTTTGGATAGGCGAAGTCGGCGTTATTGCGGTCTTCACCGCGCTCGAAGGCGCGCACTTTCAAGCCTGCCTGAGCAAGCTCGATGCTCATCAGCGAGCCAGCCCAGCCCAGGCCGACGACGGCGACGTCGACTTCGTCATTGGTAATGTGTGGCATAAGAAACCTTGAATGCTGTAACGCGAAGCGAAAGGATCAACCGCGCTGGCCGGTCAGGCTGACCGGGCCGAGGGGGTACGGGACGTTGTGCTGGGCAACCCATTCCAGGTAGCTGGCCCGGGCACCGGGGAAGCCGATGGCGATCCACGCCTTCATGCCCTTGTTGCCACCGTAGATCGGGTCGGCCAGCCAGCCCTGGCGGGTGTGGTTGAGCAGTTCACCGAAGAACAGCCTGGCCTTGAGGACGTCCTCGCCGTGAGCGGCGAAGTCGACCTGGCCGGCTTGCAGTTTCTTCAACACCTCGTCGCGCTTGCCCAGTTCGAGCAGGGCGAAGTGCTGGCCATGGGCGGCCTGGCACCAGCTTTCCAGTGCGGCAATGCCTTTGCGGTAGATCTGCTGCGGGGTGTACGGCAACTGATAGCCGAGCGTGGCCGGCGCATTCAGGTCGAACGGCCCTTCCAGATAGATCTCGCTGCCCAGGTCACCGGCCAGTTGCTGGTCGATGAAGATCGGCACGTTGGTCTCCAGTGCGCCGGGGCCACGGCCGTCGGCAGGGATCAGGCGATCGCAGGCGGCGAGGATGAAGGTCCATTCGGCCGGGGTGAAGAAGATCGGGGTGTAGCTGTCGAGGCTCGGCGCCGCCATTTCCGCCGCCATCGCGGCGCTGAGGCCGTTGACGGTGATGCCCATCGCGGGCAAGGCGATCAGCGACGAAAGCAGGAACTTCCGTCGCGAAGTCGGTTTGGTTAACAACATGCAGGTCTACCTATGGCTAATCACTTCAAACCCGTGAAATCCAGGGGACGGCAGGTTGTGCCCTGCTCTACTGCGACGGCATGGATGCATTGCAAGCACTCATCCGTGCATACGCATGTCAGTTGTCGTACCTCACGGGAAGGGAATGGTAGCAGCCTATCGATTAGGTAACAATTTATTTCATGGGTCGTGTCAAGGGTACGAGTGTCGCAGGGGCGTGATGTCCTTCAGGTTCCAGGCCCGCCTGGAAACAGTTGTCGTAGACACCTCGCCGTTGGCTAGACCGGCAATTCCGTGGTGAGTTTGATCTTCTCCATGGGCACTTCGGTTTTCACGTTTTGCACCATGCTCAGGCTGTTCAGGTGGCTGATCTGAAAATCGAAACGGGCCGCATAGCGGCCCGTTATGGCAACGAATCGTCGGATCACACGCTCATCGCGGGATAATCGGTATAACCGACCGGACCGTTGGCATAGTCGTACTCAGGACGATGGGCGTTCAATTCCGCGCCGGATTGAAGACGCTCAGCCAGATCNNAGATCCGGATTGGCGATGTACATCCGCCCGAATGCAACTGCATCAATCAGCCCGCTGGCGATCAGCTTCTCTGCCTTTTCAGGGGTGTAGCCGCCTGCGGCGACGATGACGCCCGGGTAGATTGCGCGGATAGCCTGGCGGAACTCATTGCGAAGCGACTTGCCCCCCGCCCAATCCGGCTCGGAGATGTGCAGGTAAGCGAGCTTGCGCTTGGCCAATTCTCCAATCAGATAAAGAGCGGCCTCTTCCTGGTCTTCGCCGTTATCCACGCCGTTGAAGGGGCCCAGCGGGAAGATACGAATCGCCACGCGGTCCGCGCTCCAGGCGGCGATGGCGGCATCGACCGCCTCGAGTACGATCCGGGCCCGATTTTCAACGCTACCGCCATATTCGTCGGTACGGATGTTGGAGCCCGGCGAAAGGAATTGATGCAGCAGGTAGCCATGAGCCGCATGCAACTCGATCAGATCGAAGCCTGCTTCTCCGGCATTCCGAGCTGCTTGTGCAAAGTCAGCGATGATCTGCTGAATCTCGTCGCGCGTGAGCTCTCGTGGTGTCGAAGTCTCTACGCGGACCACCTCACCCTTTTCATCGCGGATAGAGGTCCGTGTCTCGGCAGCAAGTGGTGAAGGTGCGACGGGCTGTTGATTTCCAGGCTGCAGCGAGCTGTGCGAGACCCGTCCGGTGTGCCACACCTGAACAGCGCTGTGACCACCGTGGTCATGAATGCGCTTGTTGACCGATTGCCAACCACGAATTTGCTCCGGGGTATGAATGCCCGGCGCGCCAGAGTAGCCCTTGGCCTGGAACGAAATCTGGGTCGCCTCGCTGATGATCAGGCCTGCGCTGGCACGTTGGCCGTAGTACTCAGCCATCAACGCCGTTGGAATATCACCTGGCTCGGTGCTGCGCAAACGGGTAAGCGGAGCCATGAAGATCCGATTTGGAACGGTAAGCGGCCCAATGGTGAGGGGTTGAAAAAGCTGTTGCAGTGACATCGTGAAATCCCTGATCTGTGGGTGCCAATAAATTTCGAACGGGCACCTTACAGAAGCGATTCGGGAATGGGCCTCTACAGTCATGGGCTCATTAGTCCCCACGTCGATGACGATCTTGTTCCTGAGTCCTGAGGGGCGTGAGGTTTTGGTCAATTGCCGCCCTTCATAGGGGAAGCACATTCCCCTTTCCTGTCGATATCCTTCTCATATGTTGCCCACGCGACCAGATCGCTATTCCCCGAATCAAGGAGCATTTCATGACTGCATTATCCGTCCTCGACCTGGTCATGATCGGTCAGGACAAAACCTTTGCCACTGCTCTCGATGAGACCAGGCAGCTGGCTCAATACGTCGAGCAGGAGGGCTACACCCGTTACTGGATTGCCGAGCATCACGATCTTCCTGGCATCGGCTCGGCGGCAACTGCGCTGATCATCAACCAGATTGCTTCAGCAACCCAGGCTCTGCGAGTGGGAGCCGGTGGCATCATGCTGCCGAACCATTCACCGCTAGCCATCGCCGAGCAGTTCGGCACGCTGGACACCCTGTTCCCCGGGCGTATCGATCTTGGTCTGGGGCGGGCGGCCGGTAGCGCTGGCGCGGCAGTGCAGGCGCTCAGGCGCGGTGCACCCGAGCGTGACTTCGAGCAGGATGTTCTGGAACTGACTGACTATTTGCAGGACAACGGCCAGCGACCGGCTCGAGCGCTCTCCGAGCCACGCGCCGTACCGCTGTGGATTCTGGGGTCAAGCCTGATGGGTGCGGACCTGGCTGCTCGCCTCGGCCTCCCCTACTCGTTTGCCTCGCACTTCGCGCCGCGTTATCTCCACCAGGCTATCGCCCACTATCGCAAGCATTTCCAACCGTCCAGGCATCTGGCCGAGCCCTACGTGATGGTAGGCGTCAACGTGTTTTCCGCGGACACCAACGAAGAAGCGAATTACCTGGCCAGCTCTCATCGCCGCTGGATGCTTGATCTGCATATGGGGCGTCCAGGCCTGCTGCAAAAGCCCGTCGAAGGTTTCGTGGAAGGCTTGTCAGCGCACGAGCGGGAGATCGTCAATGCGGTTCTCGCGTGCACGGTGGCCGGTGACAAGGCCGTCGTAGGGGATTGGATGCGAGCTCTTGTCCAGGAAACGGGCGCGGATGAATTGGTGATCGATGCGCGGATCTACGATCCGCAAGCGCGCATGCGCTCTCACGGTTATGCCGCACAAGCGCTTGGTGAGCAGCTGGAGATGAACCGATAAAAGCAGGGTTATCCAGATCCGAGCAGTGGATCGAGCAAATAGCTAAGATTCGCCAACGATCAGGGAACGGTATTCCCGCTTACAGTAATCGTCCACACCTACTCCTCTACGGCCCGGAACACCCTATGGAACCCAACCGCCTCGGTGACATCACCGCCTTTCTTGCCTCGGCCAAAACCGGGAGTTTCACCGCTGCTGCAGCGTCGCTGGGCCTGACGCGTTCGGCCGTGGGCAAGAGCATCGTGCGGCTCGAGTCTCGCATGGGCTTGCGTTTGCTCAACCGTACGACCCGCAAACTCAGCCTCACCGATGAAGGCGCGGTGGTCTACGATCGCTGGCGGCAAATCCTCGACGATCTGGAGGAGGTGGACGCGGCCATGGCTCAGCGCAAAAACCAGCCCACCGGGACTTTGCGCCTGACCGCACCGCTGTCGTTTGGGCAACGGCACATCCTGCCGCTCATCGACCACTTCCTTAAACAATGGCCCGCGCTGCGTGCCGATATCCTGTTCAATGACCGTTTCCTCGATCTGATCGAGGAAGGAATCGACGTCGCTATCCGCATCGGCGGCCTCAAGGATGACTCGCTGATCCTGTCGCGGACCATCGGCTGGCAGCAGTTCGTGACCTGTGCTTCACCGGCTTATCTTGAGCAGCGCGGGACACCTCAGACGCCAAGGGACCTGGCCGAACACGACACGATTCTGGTTTCTGGTAGTCAGCGCCCTACCCCTTGGCGGTTTCAGACTGACGATGGTCTCTACCTGCATGAAGGTCCGGGGCGTTTGCATATCGACAGCTCGGAAGCGCTGCGTGAAGCGGCGCTATCAGGCTTCGGGCTGATCCACCTGCCGACCTACATCACAGGTGAGGACTTGCGGGCAGGAACGTTGGTAGAAGTGTTGCAGCCCTACCGTGCCGAGCCCGACCCGATTCGCCTGATCTATCCAAGCAAGCGCCATCTCTCGCCACGCACCCGAGCGTTCATTGATTTGCTGGTGGAACGCTGGTCCGCTGGCGTTCCGTGGGTGTGTGATTGATCTTTACGCCCCTCCCGGCCACGGAAGTGGCCAGGGGGGCAAACAACGTGCAGGGGGTGAGGCGCGGGCTTCAGCAGCCGACCTGGCTGATGAACTTGGTCGTGAGATAGGCATCCAGCCCTTCGCTACCGCCTTCACTGCCATGACCGCTTGCCTTGATCCCGCCAAACGGCGTTTCCGGCAGGGCCAGGCCGAAATGGTTGATCGAGACCATGCCGCTTTGCAGGCGATTGCCCAGTTCGGTGGCAGTCTTCAGAGACGCGGTGAAGGCGAATGCGGCCAGGCCGTAGTCAAGGCTGTTGGCATCGCGGATGACCTGCTCCAGATCGGTGAAGCGCAGCAGCGGCGCCACCGGCCCGAAGGGTTCCTCGCACAACAGTCGGGCCTCGGCCGGAGCGTCGACCAGTACGGTCGGCGCGTAGAAGTTGCCCTTCTCACCCAGACGCTTGCCGCCGTTGAGCACCTTTGCCCCCAGCGCCACCGCATCGCTCACCAGTTCCTCGATCGCCGCGACCCGCCGTGCATTGGCCAGCGGCCCCATCTGGCTGGCCGAGTCGAAGCCGTCACCCACCCGCAACTGCCCGGCCAGCTCGGCGAAGCGGCGGG
>DQAA01000089.1:761-3727 GCA_003523465.1 Pseudomonas sp. | reverse complement strand
CCTGTTGCCGCAGAACCTGACCCGGCAGATCGCCGAGATGACCACCCAGACCGGCGAAGATGGCCACGAGCGCGGCCTGTGCCTGTTCAGCGAGCCCGGCGGGATACGCCTGAGCCGGGTCTTTCGCGGCGAGCGCTACACCATCGACCTGAGCAAGCAGGCCGAGGCCTGCGGGCACCGCGACATGATCGGCCTGGTCCATACCCACCCTGCCCTCGACCGCTCGACCAGTGATATCGCCTATCGGGCCACGCCGTCGCTNNGACTTCGTGCAATTCGGCTTTGCCCGCTTCGCCAGCAGCCTGGTCGCCCACCAGGACACCGTCTGTGCCCTGCTCAAGACGCCGCAGCCACAATCAACAGTGGCAAGCGGCGATGCCACCGCGCTGGTCCAGGCCTACGTCCTGAGCATGCTGCGCGAGGACCTGCCCGACCCCGGCAAGAGTTCGGAAACCACCTTCCGCGCCGTGGCTGCAGCAGCGGCGACCCGGGGCCAGGGCTTCTATTGCGGCAAGAACGGCCAGGCCCTGCAGCGCATCGAGCCGCGGGAGCCGGCCACCTCCCTCAACCGCCTGACCCTGGCCAGCCAGGCCCTGGTGCTGGGTCAATACCTCTCGGGCAACTACCCCTACCCGCAACCGAGCTTCAACTTCTCGCCCCTGGCCGAACGGGACCTGGCGCGCTACCTCAATGCCGCCATCGGTGAAAAGACCGGTATCGACTTCACCCGGCTGGACCCGCAACAAACCTTCGAAGCGCTGCTGGCCTTCCACTGGAATATCGACCGCTCCATCGCCGCCGTGGCCGGTTCCTTCTCGGTGACCCTACGCCAGNNATCAAGGGCAGTTGCACGCTGTTCACCAATCGCAATTTCCTCGCCTTCGCCCCTGGCGAGGACCAGGCGGTGGCCGCCTTCACCTTTACCGACGACGGCTACAAGAGCTTCATCAACCTCTCCGCCGACGAACGCATGATGTATGACGTGGTGTTTTCCAACGGCTCTTCCCTGAAATACCGCCAGCAGCGCATCGGCAACGAGCAATGGCAGCCGGTGGCGGGCAGCGCGGAATGGAATTTCGCCGAAGGGCGGGCGGTGGGCAGCATCGACCAGGGGCTCATCGCCGGGCCGGTGATGGTCTACCTGAAGGACGGACGGGTGTTCAAGGGCACGGTCGGGGCGAAGTTGAGCCTGTCGCTGGATGAGCGGGTGAGGTAGGCCGGCGCGGGTCAGCCAGCCTCCAGTTCAAGTTCCATATGGGTGGTCTGCCACAGCGGATCCGCTTCCACATCCACCACCGCAAAGCCCTGCCGTTCCCAGAACGGGATCGCCCCCGGCAGAAACGGATGGGTGTGCAGGTACAGCACCTCGACCCCCTCCTCCAGCGCCATCGCCTTCAGGGCTTCGAATATCCGCCGCGCCAGCCCGGCACGCCGATATCCGGGCGCGATGAACAACCGGACCACTTCCACTACCCGCCGCCCGCGATAGTCCAGCTGGGCGAAACGATGGTCATAGGGCAGGTAGCCGATGACCGCGACGATGCGCCCCTCGTCCCGCGCCAGGAGAAAGCGCCCCGCCGCCGGCGCCAGGTAATGCCCGGCGAAATCCGCCAGATCCGCCGGTACAGGCGCGTCCGCCAGCATCGGGAATATCTGCGCCCGGGCGGCGAGGACAAAATCCATCACCTCGTCGATATCCGCCGCCAGGGGCGCCCTGATCGGGATTTCTACCGAACTCATGTCAATAAGCCACAAAAAAAGCCGGTATTTGCTTGACCCACGCCAGAATCCTCCCCTTAAATCCGCACATTCCTACAAAAATAACGGCCGCCGCCAGGCTTCCTCAAAGGACGTCCCATGCTCAGCACCGCCCTTGATAACGCACGTGTCATGGATCTCAACGACCAGGCCGTGCATTACAAAGCCCACGGTCACCTGGACAAAGCCGANNGTCGACGGCTTCGACCCCGCCAGCCTCGCCACCCTGCGCGACGGCCTTGCCGGGCTGCGCTGGGCCCAACAGCGGCATGCCGAAGCCGAAGCACTCTACCTCGATGTGCTCACTGCACGGGAGAACCTCTTCACGCCCAGCCACCAACTGGTCGGCCAAAGCCTGCAAACCCTCGGCAACTGCTACCTCAAGCAAGGCCGCATCGGCGAAGCCGCGCGCATGCTCGAACGTGCCGTGCAGGTCTACCGCGAAGACACCCCCGACGACCTCGAACCGGTCAGTGCCTGCCTCGCCTCCCTGGGCCTGGCCCATTTGCAGCAGGACAACCTGGCCCAGGCGCACAAGGCCTTCAGCGAGTCGCTGGGGATCTACCAGGTGCAGCAACCGCGGGATGAGCAAGTGATTGCGGTGCTGGGGGAGCAGTTGAAGATGATCGAGCACCTGGGCAAGGGGGCCTGGTGGAAGTTCTGGTGAAGCCCGGGTAACGCGGATCGAATATCTGCCTCCTGCAAAACCCGCCAAGAAGGATTATTCTCCGAGAACATTTCCCCGCCTCAGACTATGTGAGAAGCGAATATGAAGATCGATGACATGGACGCTTTCGTCGCGGTCATCCGCTGCCAGTCGACCAACCTTGCNNTCCCGGCGGGTGCAGAATTTCGAGGAGGACCTGGGCGCCAACCTGCTCGATCGCAATACCAAGCCCCTCAAGCCGACCCCCATGGGCTGGCGGGTCTACGAGCAGTGCAAGGCGATCCTGCGGGAGATCGATACCCTGCGCGAGCTGGTCGCCAGCGACGGCGCCCCCAGCGGCACCCTGCGCCTTGGGGTGCCGCAGACCATCGGCGATGTGGTCCTGCTCGATGCCCTGGCGCAGATCCGCGAGGCCTATCCGGACCTGCGCACCCAGGTGGTCAGCGGCTGGGGCAGTTCGCTGATTTCACGCATGGAGAACGGCGACCTGGACGCCGCCGCCGCACTCTTCCCCACCGGCAAGATCTTCCCCGAAGGCATC
>DQAA01000089.1:533-744 GCA_003523465.1 Pseudomonas sp. | reverse complement strand
AGCAAACGCAGCTACAAGCTCAAGGACTGCTATCTGCGCGGCTGGGTGCTGAACCCGGATGGCTGTGGCTTCCGCGCCGGCCTGCAACGGGCGCTGAGCGAACAGGGGCTGTCGCTGCAGATCAACCTGGAGACCTTCGGCACCGAACTGCAACTGGGCCTGGTCGCCAACGGCCAGGGCCTCGGCCTGGTGCCGGAACCGCTGCTGGCGG
>DQAA01000089.1:0-498 GCA_003523465.1 Pseudomonas sp. | reverse complement strand
ATCCGCGCTACCTGGGCAACCTGCAGGAGCCGGTGGAGCTGTTCGGTGCGGTATCAGCCCAGCGGCTGGACACGAACAAAATAGCCTGATTGCATTTTGAAATCCGTCTTTATGTCTTTTTCTGATAATTAACTTAGAACCAAAAAGCCTTTCACAAGCGCGTTTCAGACGCTTATGTTCGCTTTACCGACCCCGACCTGGTGGAGGCAAATGGATTTCCGCCGCCGCCAGAGGGGTCGTCCCGCCCTCGCTTCTCCCCGTCTTGCGGGAGCCCTTCCGGTCACGCGCGGAACGCCGCTATCCCAAGCTCGCGGTTGCCCCTGTGGCAACCTCAAGGAGAACGCGATATGGGGCTCACCCGTAGAGATCTGGTAACCCGCCTGGCCGCCATCGGTGGCTATTCGGCGGCACTCGGCGGCTTGTCCGCCCTCGGTCTGCCCGGCGAAACCCGGGCGGCCAGCTTCGAACCCCTCAACCTGGCCAGCCGCACCGGCAACG
>DQAA01000642.1 GCA_003523465.1 Pseudomonas sp. | reverse complement strand
CGCCGACCCGATCATCGTCCACCCCGACGTGCGCCGCATGCTGCTGACCATGAAAGCCCTGAACGAAGGCGGTCGCGCATTCTCCACCTACGTCGCCATGCAACTGGACACCGCCAAGTACAGCGAAGAGCCCACCACCCGCAAGCGCGGTGAAGACCTGGTGGCGCTGCTGACCCCGGTGGCCAAGGCCTTCCTCACCGACGTCGGCCTGGAGACTGCGGTCCACGGCCAGCAGATCTTCGGCGGCCACGGTTATATCCGCGAGTGGGGCCAGGAGCAGTTGGTGCGCGATGTGCGCATCACCCAGATCTACGAAGGCACCAACGGCATCCAGGCCCTCGACCTGATGGGGCGCAAGATCGTCGGTAGCGGTGGCGCGTTCTACAAGCTGTTCGCCGACGAGATTCGCCATTTCACCGCCACTGCCGGCAGCGAGCTGGGTGAGTTCGTCAAGCCGCTGAATGCCGCGCTGGACGACCTGGATGCCCTGACGGCCTGGGTTCTGGATCGCGCCAAGGGCAACCCCAACGAGATTGGCGCTGCCTCGGTCGAGTACCTGCACGCCTTTGGCTATGTGTCCTACGCCTACATGTGGGCCCTGATGGCCCGCACTGCGCTGGAGAAGCAGGGCGAAGACGGTTTCTATGCCAGCAAGCTGGGCACCGCGCGCTTCTATTTCGCCCGTCTGCTGCCGCGCGTGCAGTCGCTGTGCGCCTCGGTCAAGGCCGGCAGCGAGTCGCTTTACCTGCTGGATGCGGAGCAATTCTGAAGTGAAAGCGTCATGTAAGCATTTGCTTACATGACGTGGTGACGATTGCCGTCTTTCGCGGAATTGGATCCGAAGTTAATCTTCTTTCCATGGACGAAGCGCAGGACGCGCAAAGTACATCACAAGGACGGAACTGAAGGAAACCTGCCCGGGACGGCGGGGCGAAAGGGAAGTCAAAGGGAAACAGTCTGGAAAACCTCGCTTCGGCGGGGTTTTCTTTTGCCTGCGATTTTTCCCCGGGTGCCGCTAGCCGAGCACATCCAGCGGCGACACGCCCATCTGCCGCGGGTCGATCTCTTCTTCCAGCAACGTCCGCAGCAGCTCCACCGACGCCTGCTGACGCTGCGCATCACGAAACACCAGGCCAACCTTGAGCGGCACCCTGGGCTCGCTCAGCGGCTTCCACAGCAGTTCCTGGTCTTCCGTCGCTTCCTGCGCCCGCCCCGGCAATACCGTCGCCAGCGAGGTGTGCGGCAGGCTGTCGAGAATCCCGCCCATGTTGTTCATTTCCGCCTGCACCTGCGGGCGCCGGCCCAGGTTGGCGAGCTGGCCCTGCCAGATCTGCCGCACCTGGAATTCCTCGCCGAGAAGGATCATCGGCAGTTCCGCCGCCTGTTTCAGCGAGACCTTCTTGAACTCGCGCAGCGGGTGGGTCCTGGGAATCACCACCTGCAACTCGTCCTCGTACAGCAGCAGACCATGCAGCCCCGGCTGGCGCGGCGGCAGGTAGCTGATGCCGATATCCAGGCTGCCGTTGAGCAGGCGCCGTTCGATTTCCAGCCCCGACAGTTCGTAGATCTGCACCACAAGATGCGGCTGCGCCTTGCGTACCCGGTCGAGCAACTGCGGCACCAGGCTTGGTCGCACCGTCTGCAGCACGCCGATAGCCAGGGTGCGCAGGGCCTGGCCCTTGAAGTTGCGCAGTGCGTCACGGGCCCGCTGCATGCCATCGAGCAGGGGCAGGGCGTGGTTGTACAGGGTGTGCGCGGCGAGGGTCGGCAGCAGGCGCTTGTTGCCGCGCTCGAACAGGCTGACATCGAGGCTGTGTTCGAGCTGACGGATCTGTTGCGACAGCGCCGGCTGGGACAGTGACAGGCGCTCGGCGGCGCGGCCGACATGGCCTTCTTCATACACCGCGACGAAATAACGCAGTTGGCGGAAATCCATAAGTCTTACTTATCGAAATTGCTCGAAAAACGAAATGGCCCGCAGGCCGTCGGGGGCCTACTCTACGCCCGTATTCACAAGGTTTACAGGCCCAGAGGGCGCAATGAACACCGTACATGTGGATGGCGTTTACATAGGCAAGGCAAAGAATCTCGGTCACGGTTTGATGACCGATATCGATAAGGAAGAGGTTGCACGGCGGCTCTGGTTATGGCCGCAGGGGCTTGGAAGCGATGAACACGGCGACCCGCGTTTCCATACCGGCCCCGAACGGGCCCTGCACCACTATCCGGCCGAGCACTACGCCTGGTGGCGGAAACGTTATCCACAGATCGACTGGCAGGCGCCGGCGTTCGGCGAAAACCTGTCGTCCCACGGCATCGATGAGCACGACGTGTGTCTTGGCGACCTGTTCCGCTGGGGCGGCGCGCTGTTGCAGATCAGCCAGCCGCGCTCGCCGTGCTATCGCCTGAGCCATCGCTGGGGCCTGCCCGAACTGCCGCAACTGGCCCAGGACAGCGGGCGCTGCGGCTGGTTCTACCGGGTGCTGAAACCCGGCTTCGTCAGCGCCGACGAGCCTTTTGAACTGATACAGCGCAGCTATCCGGGCCTGACCGTGGCCTGGGCGCTGCACGCTTTTTACCGTGAACCTCTGGAGCATGCGGGTTTGAAGAAACTGGTGGATTGTCCGGCCCTGTCGTCGCGCTGGCGCGATATCGCGATCAAGCGCCTGCGCAGTGGTCGCGTCGAAGACTGGAGCGCCCGCCTGCTTGGCCTGCCACTGGAAGGGCTGCGTGCATGAACCTGTTCAACCTGCGGCGCCAGACCGCCCCGGTGGTCGACGAGNNGGCGCCGGCGCTGGTCGAGCCTGTCGATCCGTTGTCGCGAGAATGCCTGATGCCCGCGAAGCAGTTGGCCGAGCAAGTCTTCGTCCGTGGCCAGGGCTCCTGGCTGTGGGACAGCGAAGGCCGTGCCTTTCTCGACTTCACCCAGGGCAATGCGGTCAACAGCCTGGGGCACAGCCCGAAGGTGCTGGTCCAGGCCCTGAGCGGCCAGGCCCAGGCGCTGATCAACTCCGGTGCGGGCTTTCATAACCGCGGTCACCTGAAGCTGGTCAACCTGCTTTGCCAAAGCACCGGCAGCGACCAGGCCTACCTGCTCAACAGCGGCGCCGAGGCCTGCGAAGGTGCAATCAAGCTGGCGCGCAAATGGGGCCAGCTGCATCGCAATGGCGCCTATCACATCATTACCGCCAGCCAGGGTAACCACGGGCGCAGCCTGGGTACGCTGGCCGCTTCCGACCCGCTGCCGTGCAACCGCTGCGAGCCGGGCCTGCCGGGTTTCAGCAAGGTGCCGTTCAATGACCTGGCGGCGCTGCACGCGGCGGTGGACTCCCGCACCGTGGCGATCATGCTCGAAC
>DQAA01000643.1 GCA_003523465.1 Pseudomonas sp. | reverse complement strand
GAGGCTGGTCAGTTCCTTGGACACGATGGCCGTGGACGACAGCGCCAGGCCGCCACCGAGCAGCAAGGCCGCGGTGCTCGGCATGCCCAGCAGCGACAGGGCGCCCGCCAGGGCCAGGCCGCAGAACACCACTTGCAGGCTGCCGAGGCCGAATACCACCCGGCGCAGCGCCAGCATCTTCGACAGGGAGAACTCCAGGCCGAGGGAAAACAGCAGGAAGACCACGCCCATTTCTGCCAGGTCGGGCAGTTCTTCGCTTTCGTTGACCCAGTCCAGCGCCGTAGGACCGACGAACAGTCCGACGCAGAGGTAGCCGAGTACCGGCGGCAATTGCAGACGCCGGAACACCGCAATGACGACCAGCGACGACGCCAGAATGATCAGCAGGTTTGCGAACACACCACATACTCCCTGTAAAAAACCGCAAAAAAAACGACTAGGTTACGGCGTCTGCAAAGCCTGTCCGTTGATCTGGATCAAGCCGACGCATGCTGTCGGCAGGTCGCTCGACGGACTTTTTAACGCGACCTAGAATGGCCTCTCGTTCATTTGTATCGGTATTTTTCCATGCTTCCTGAATGCCAACTGTTCGGCACCCTGGGTTGCCACCTGTGTGAAGTCGCCGAAGCCTTGCTCATGCCCTTCGTCGAACATGGCCTGCTGGTCGAGCTGGTGGACATCGCCGACGACCAGAGCCTGTTCGAGCGCTACGGCCTGATCATCCCCGTATTGCGCCGCTGCGACACCGGCGCAGAGCTGAACTGGCCGTTCGATGCGGACCAGGTGGTGGCGTTCCTGGGGTGACCTGCGGGTTCACATTTTGATGCACAAGGGTGAATGCAATCGCTCCGGGGGTGGTTGGAGAATCGGCTTCGCTGACATTGGTCGGCGCACGATTCCCAAGCCAAAGGAGTGGCCTGCATGTACCTCACCCCCCATTTCACCCTCGCCGAGATGACGGCCTCGCAGATCGCCAATCGTGCGGGGCTGGACAACAACCCCGACAGCAAGACCATCGCCAACCTCATCGAGCTTTTCCAGACCCTCGAAGCGGTCCGCACCCTGATCGGCCAGCCTCTTCTGATCACCAGCGGCTACCGTTGCGAAGCGCTGAACCAGCGCATCGGCGGGTCCGCCTCCAGCGCCCATGTCCTGGGCCTGGCGGCGGATATCCTGGCGGTGGGCCTGACGCCCCGGCAGCTGGCGCAGCGGATCATGGACAGCGAGCTGGACTTCGATCAGCTGATTCTCGAGTTCGACGGCTGGGTCCATCTGGGCCTGGCGGAGCAACGGCAGCGCCGCCAGGTGCTGACCATCCGCAAGGGCACCGGCTACCTGCCGGGCCTGCAATGAAGTGTCGAGTCGATTGACGTTCAGCCCGCCCGCCTCCTATGCTGTATATAAATACAGTATGCGAGGCGGGCGGCTTCATGCCCGGAGAAAAACCATGGTCAACGTCGAACAATTGAAATACAGCGTCAACCGCATGTCTGCCGACGAGATAGGCGAGGCCGTGATGGAATTGCGTCTCGACGGCCTGGTCACCGACGAGCGCACACCGTTCGGCAAGGTTCACTTCAATACCTGCTTTGCCGAGATCGAGGCGCTGTTCCAGCGCGCCGGTTTCCATCGGCCACTGGATGTGGTGGGTTACGAGGGGCAGACCTACGCCCTGTACGATGCCAGCCGCTGGGAGGCGGTGGATGTGCTGCGCTGGCTGAAGGCGGCTTGTGACGCCGCGTCGGTGCAGGCTGGCTGAGGCGCCAGTCATGCCGGATAATGGCCGGCCCCCAGGTTGCGAGTCTTTCCATGAGCGTTACTTTCGATCCGGCCAGCCAGCAGGCCAGCACGGTCTGCCTGCCGCCGGGCAACTGGTCCACGGTACTGGACTGTCTCTGCGAACACTTCAAGGCGATCGGCCGCGAGGTCTGGCTCGATCGCTTCGCCCGCGGGCGGGTGCTGGATGCCCAGGGCCAGCCCATCGCGCCGGATCACCCTTACCGGGTCGGGCTGCGCATCCACTATTTCCGTGAAGTCCCCAATGAAAAGCCGATTCCGGTGCTGGAAGACATCCTGCATGCGGACGAGCACCTGGTGGTCGCGGACAAGCCGCATTTCCTGCCGGTCACGCCCACGGGGGGGTATGTCGAGCAGACCTTGCTCCGCCGCCTGATTCGCCGTCTGGACAATCCGCACCTGGTGCCCCTGCACCGTATCGATCGGCATACCGCCGGGCTCGTGCTGTTTTCTGCCAACCCGCAGAGCCGCTCGGTCTATCAGCAGCTGTTTCCGACCCGGCAGATCGACAAGCAGTACCAGGCCATTGCCCCGGCCTTGCCAGACGTGGTCTTCCCGCTGGTGCACAAGAGCCGCATGGCCAGTGGCGNNGAGCCGTTCTTCCGCATGCAGGAGGTGGCGGGGGTCAGCAACAGCGAGACCCATGCCGAGGTGCTGGAGAAGCAGGATGGGCTGTGGCGCTACGGGCTGTCGCCGGTGACGGGCAAGACCCATCAGTTGCGGGTGCATATGGCCGCGCTGGGTGCGCCGATCTGCAATGACCCGTTCTATCCCGAGGTGCTGCAGGGGGAGGATGATTATTCGAAACCGCTGAAGCTGCTGGCGCGGA
>DQAA01000522.1:22799-29843 GCA_003523465.1 Pseudomonas sp. | reverse complement strand
GCGACCGGGGCTGGTGCTGCGACGGCTGCGACCTTATCGGACGCAGCGTGGCGACGGTTCTCTTCCTCGGCACGCTGACGCGCCTCGGCTTCGGACTTCTCGCGCACGGCATTTTCAGCGGCGCGGCGCTCTTCCAGCTCACGCTTCTGCTCAGCCTGGATTTCTTCAGGGCTGCGCTGTACGAAAACTTTCTTCTTGCGTACTTCTACGCTGATGCTCTTGCTACCGGCAACACGCAGGGTGCTGGTGGTCTTGCGCTGCAAGGTAATCTTGCGCGGCTCTTCCACTTTCGCCTTGTGACTGCTTTTCAAATGGGTCAGCAGAGCCTGCTTTTCACTATCGCTCACCAGCTGACCGGCGTCGGTGTGCGGCAGACCTGCCTCACGCATCTGCTGCAGCAGGCGCTCTACCGGTGCAGCGACCTCTTGGGCCAGTTCTTTCACCGTGACTTGCGTCATGCACTTCTCTCCTCAGGCCAGCCTGCTTACTCGAACCAATGGGCTCGGGCGGCCATGATCAACTTGCCGGCACGCTCTTCGTCGATGCCGTCGATGTCGAGCAGGTCGTCAATCGACTGCTCGGCCAGGTCTTCGCGGTTAACCACGCCGCGCACCGCCAGTTCCGCTGCCAGGTCCTTGTCCATGCCCTCAAGCGAGAGCAGGTCTTCGGCCGGGTGGGCGTCTGCCAGTTTTTCCTCGGTAGCGATGGCTTTGGTCAACAGACGGTCCTTGGCACGAGCGCGAAGCTCGTTGACGATTTCCTCGTCAAAGCCATCGATGTTGAGCATTTCTTCCAGCGGTACGTAGGCAATTTCTTCGAGGCTGGTGAAGCCCTCGTCGACCAACACCTGGGCCAATTCCTCGTCGACTTCCAGCTCTTCGATGAAGTTGCGCAGGATATCGCCGGTTTCAGCTTGCTGCTTGGCCTGGATGTCCGACTCGGTCATGACGTTCAGGGTCCAGCCGGTCAGCTGGCTCGCCAAACGCACGTTCTGACCGCCACGACCGATGGCCTGGGCCAGGTTGTCGGCGGCTACGGCGATGTCCATGGCGTGAGCATCTTCGTCAACGATGATCGCCGCGACTTCAGCCGGCGACATAGCATTGATGACGAACTGGGCAGGATTGTCGTCCCAGAGCACGATGTCGACACGTTCACCACCCAGCTCGCCGGAGACGGCCTGGACGCGCGAACCGCGCATGCCGATGCAGGCACCCTGCGGGTCGATACGCTTGTCTTTGGAACGAACGGCGATCTTGGCGCGAGAACCCGGATCACGGGATGCGGCCATCACTTCGATCAGGCCTTCGGCGATTTCCGGAACTTCGATTCGGAACAGCTCGATCAGCATCTGTGGCGCGGTACGCGACAGGATCAGTTGCGGACCACGGTTCTCGGTGCGGATTTCCTTGAGTAGCGCACGAACACGGACGCCGACCCGGAAGGTCTCACGAGAAATGATGTCTTCACGAGCCAGCAACGCTTCAGCGTTGTTACCCAGATCAACGATGACGTTGTCGCGGGTCACTTTCTTCACGGTGCCGGAGATGATTTCACCCAGACGCTCGCGATAGGCATCGACCACCTGAGCACGCTCGGCTTCGCGAACCTTCTGCACGATGACCTGCTTGGCAGTCTGCGCAGCGATGCGACCGAATTCGATGGACTCGATCTTCTCTTCGATGATTTCGCCAGCGACCGCACCCGGCTTCTTGGCCTGGGCCTGGTCTACTGCCAATTCGATCGCAGGATCGTCCAGATCTTCGTCTTCGACCACGGTCCAGCGACGGAAGGTCTCGTAGTTACCGGTGTGGCGGTTGATTTCCACACGCAGGTCCACTTCGTCTTCAAAACGTTTTTTGGTTGCAGTGGCCAGGGCCACTTCCAGCGCTTCGAAAATCACGCCCGCCGGTACACCCTTTTCATTGGATACCGACTCAACAACCAGCAGTACTTCTTTGCTCATCGTACGCCTCGCCTTTCGCAAGCCATTGGAACCGCGTCAACCGCAGCTCCGGCATGTCTCAGTCAAAACTGGGAATAATGTTGGCCTTGTCGATCGAGTCGATCGGCAACAGGAACTCGTGATTGTCCACCTGGACCACGACATCCTGTTCCTCAACACCACGGATCAGGCCTTGAAAGTTACGACGACCTTCGAAGGGCGTACGCAGCTTGATCTTCACTTGTTCACCGGCATGCGAAGCGAACTGTTCAATAGTGAACAGCGGGCGATCCATGCCAGGAGAGGAGACTTCAAGGGCGTATTCGGTGCTGATGGGATCTTCAACATCCAGAATGCCGCTCACCTGGCGACTGACGATTTCACAATCGTCCACCAGAATGCCTTCCTCTTTGTCGATATAGATACGCAGTACCGAATGCTTGCCCTGAGAGATGAACTCGATCCCCCAGCATTGATAGCCAAGCGCTTCGACTACCGGGGCCAACAAGGCCTGCAACTGTTCTAGCTTGCTCGACACCTGAACCCCCTCGTGCATGCTGTGCAAATAAAAAATGGGCAAGCGCCCATCATGAAATGCGCCGTGAGATATGGCGCTAGAGAACTGTTTAGCTAACAAAAAGCCCCTGAAAAGGGGCTCCGCTAAAACTGGTTGCGGGGGCTGGATTTGAACCAACNNACCAGACTGCTCCACCCCGCGACAAAGCTGGGGCGAAAGTATACGACCGAACCCTGGGAGGGTCAATCAACCTCCACCTGCAAGAAAGCCCGCTAATGCGGGCTCCCATGCTTCAATTGGTACCGAGAAGGGGACTCGAACCCCTACACCCTATGGGCACAACCACCTCAAGGTTGCGTGTCTACCAATTCCACCACCTCGGCAATACTACTTTGAAACCCGTTACTTCTGCTCTGGAGCCTGAGGAACATCGCTGTTATTAGCAGCTTCATTCTTCTGTTGTTGCTGACCCTGGAGCACCGGTACATCATCTGTTGCCGGTTTGCTTTGCTGCATTTCCAACACTGCTGGATCTGGCAAACCTGCTTGAGTCAGCTGGTGAGCTTTCTCCTTAGCAAAGTATCCTAACCCAAGAGCAGTTAAGAAGAAAGAGGCAGCTAGTATAGCAGTAAACTTACTCAGAAAGGTAGCAGAACCTTGGCTTCCGAACACAGTATTTGAAGCACCTGCGCCGAAAGATGCACCCGCTTCCGCACCTTTACCCTGTTGAAGCAGAACCAGCACTACCAAACCCAGTGCGCCCAACAGATGAAGAACGACAATAACTGTTTCCAGCATTTTTCAGTTTCCTGCGGCGCGACAAATTGCACCGAATTCGTCTGCGTTCAGGGAAGCCCCACCAATCAGGCCCCCATCGATATCCGGCATGCCGAACAGCTCAGCCGCATTGGCCGCCTTCACGCTGCCGCCGTATAGAAGCCGCGTTTTTCGCGCAACTTCTGGATCCTTCACCGCCAGCTGCTCGCGAATGGCTTTATGCACATCCTGCGCTTGCTGCGGAGTGGCCGTGAGGCCGGTGCCGATGGCCCATACAGGCTCATAAGCGATAATCGCATCTGCAAAAGCAGAAATACCCAGCTGTCCGATGATGCTGTCCAGCTGACGCCCTACAACTTCGAGCGTTTTGTTCGCTTCACGCTCGTCGAGGGTTTCCCCTACACAGAACACTGGCTGCAGGCCACATGACTGTGCCGCCGCGAACTTCTGAATCAAGGTCGAGTCTTGCTCGCCCAGAATCTGACGCCGCTCCGAGTGACCGATCAATACCAGCTTGCAACCAGCATCGACCAACTGACTCGCTGCCACCTCCCCTGTCAGAGCCCCTTGCTGAGGCTCCACCGCAGAGTTCTGAGCACCTACCGCAATCGACGCAACTTCAAGGCCGTCGACAACCTGGCTGATGAACAGACTCGGTGGGAACACCGCGACATCAACCCCGCTCGGCAGAGCCTGATTGTTCAGGCCCTTGATCAGCTCAGCGACGCTGGCGCGGGTACCGTGCATTTTCCAGTTACCAGCTACCATTGGGCGACGCATGCTTTACCTCGTGGGTCAAAGTGGGCGCAGATGTTACCCAACCAATTCATCACTGGCAAGCGTAAATCAAACGCAAACTTCACTTACCAGTTTTGCCAGTGCTTCAGCATGGCCACGGACCTGACTTTCGTCGTCGCCTTCGACCATCACACGCACCAGAGGCTCTGTTCCGGACTTGCGCAGCAACACACGGCCACGACCGGCCATTTCCTCGGTGACACGCTCGCAGGCGGCCTTCACGTCCGGATGCTCCAGCGGATCGACCTTGCTCGCACCGAAGCGCACATTGATCAACACCTGCGGGCATTTGCGCACAGCCTGCCGCGCTTGTGCCAGGGTCTCGCCACGACGTTTGAGTGCCATGAGCACCTGCAGCGCTGCGATGATCGCGTCTCCCGTAGTGGTGTGATTGCAGCACACGACATGCCCGGAGTTCTCACCACCGATGATCCAGTCGCGCGCCAGCAACTCGGCCATCACGTAGCGGTCGCCGACCTTGGCACGCACGAAGGGGATCTCCAGGTCCTTCAATGCCAGTTCGAGGCCCAGGTTGCTCATCAGCGTCCCGACGACACCACCTTGCAGCTTGCCGCGCTCATGCAGATCACGGGCGATGATGAACAGCAGTTCGTCACCATCGACGATGGCACCAGTGTGGTCGACCATCAGTACCCGATCGCCATCGCCGTCGAAGGCGATGCCCAGATCAGCATGACCGACCAGCACAGCAGCCTGCAGCGACTCGATATGGGTGGAACCGCAGTTCTCGTTGATGTTCAGGCCATCAGGCTGGTTGGCCAGCACGGTGACCTCTGCGCCAAGCTCACGGAACACGCTGGGCGCAACCTTGTAGGTCGCGCCGTGGGCACAGTCGATGGCCAGCTTGAGGCCAGCGAAACTGGTGCTGCTCGGCACACTACTCTTGCAGAATTCGATGTAGCGGCCGGCCGCGTCATTGATACGCGACACTTTGCCGATCTTGCTCGACTCAACCACGGTCATCGGCTGATCGAGCAATTCCTCGATCATCAGCTCGACCTCATCTGGCAACTTGGTGCCCTGACCGGAAAAGAACTTGATGCCGTTGTCGTCATGAGGGTTGTGCGAAGCACTAATCACGATGCCGGCTTCTGCATGGAAGGTACGTGTCAGGTAGGCAATGGCCGGCGTGGGCATCGGCCCGAGCAGCATCACGTCGGCGCCCGCCGCAGAAAGCCCGGCCTCCAGGGCCGATTCAAACATGTATCCGGAAATGCGCGTGTCCTTGCCCACCAGCACTCGGCAGTTGCCCTGCTTGCGGAAAGCCATGCCCGCCGCCCAACCGAGCTTGAGCATGAAATCAGGGGTGATCGGGTATTCCCCGACACGGCCACGAATGCCGTCGGTACCAAAATATTTTCTGCTCATAGATGCTCCGTCACTCTTTATTCGGCGTTCTGTACTGCGGCGATCATGCGCACGACATCGACCGTCTCGGCGACGTCATGAACACGCAGAATGCTCGCCCCTTTGGTCATCGCCAAGGCAGCCAGCGCCAGACTGCCGTACATTCGCTCGTTTACTGGCCGATTGAGGGTCAGGCCGATCATGCTCTTGCGGGAAACACCCACCAGCAGCGGGCGCCCCAGGCGCTGCAGACTGTCCATGTGCTTGAACAGGCTGAGATTATGCTCCAGGTTTTTGGCAAAACCGAAACCGGGATCAAGAATAATGCGCTCCGCCCCGATACCGACCATCGCGCATGCAGCCATCCGCTCCTCGAGATAACTGACGACTTCGGCGGTGACATCCTCGTAGTGGGGGTCATCCTGCATGTTTCCGGGTTCGCCGCGCATATGCATCAGGCATATGGGCAGACCGGTGGCGGCCGCCGCATCCAGGGCACCGTCACGCGATAGTGAACGCACATCGTTGATCAGGCCCGCTCCAAGCCGCGCCGACTCACGAATGACGGCCGGCGTCGAGGTATCCACGGATATGACGACATCCAACTCGTGACTCAATGTTTCGACGATGGGCGCGACACGCTCGAGCTCCTCGAGCGCAGTCACCATTCGCGCACCAGGCCGAGTGGACTCTCCGCCGACATCTATCAGCGTGGCTCCCGCCACCACCATCGCTTCGGCATGCCGCAAAGCCGCGTCACGCTGGGTGAAGCGGCCGCCATCAGAGAACGAATCTGGAGTGATATTGAGGATACCCATGACATGGGTACGTGAAAGGTCAAGAACCCGATTGCCGCAAGGCAACCGGGTTGGGTACTGCTGTGAAGTCATGTCAGCCCTTAGTGTTGCGCAGCCGGACCACCAATTGGGGATTCTGGACGGTCACCTTGGGACGCCGTGGTTCCAGAAGTACCGGAATCGTTATCCCAGTCACGCGGCTCGCGCGGAGTACGACCGGCCATGATGTCGTCAATCTGATCGGCATCGATGGTCTCGTACTTCATCAACGCGTCTGCCATAGCGTCGAGCTTGTCGCGGTTATCCGTGAGGATCTGCTTCGCGGTGGCATAGCACTGGTCAATGATGCTGCGCACTTCGGAATCAATCAGTTTCGCGGTCTCGCCAGACACGTTGGTATGCTGGCCGCCCGAACCACGCCCCAGAAACACCTCGCCCTCTTCCTCTGCGTACATCAGCGGACCGAGTTTCTCCGAAAGCCCCCACTTGGTCACCATATTCCGCGCAATCTGACTGGCACGCATGATGTCGTTGGAAGCACCGGTGGTCACACCATCGAAACCAAGGGTCATCTCTTCCGCGATACGACCGCCATACAACGAGCAAATCTGACTGATAAGGGCGCGCTTGGACAGGCTATAGCGGTCTTCCTCAGGCAGGAACATGGTCACACCCAGCGCACGACCACGCGGGATGATCGAAACCTTGTAGACCGGATCATGTTCGGGGACAACGCGCCCGACAATAGCGTGGCCCGCCTCGTGGTATGCAGTGTTCTGCTTCTCTTTCTCCGACATGACCATGGTCTTGCGCTCTGCGCCCATCATGATCTTGTCTTTGGC
>DQAA01000522.1:17480-22781 GCA_003523465.1 Pseudomonas sp. | reverse complement strand
TTGACCAGGTTAGCCAGATCAGCCCCGGAGAAGCCTGGAGTACCACGGGCAATGACCGCCGGATTGACGTTCTCGCCAACCGGGACCTTGCGCATATGGACCTTGAGGATCTGTTCGCGACCGCGAATATCGGGCAAACCGACAACTACCTGGCGATCGAAACGACCAGGACGCAACAACGCCGGGTCAAGCACGTCAGGACGGTTGGTAGCAGCAATGACGATGATGCCATCGTTCATTTCGAAGCCATCCATCTCCACCAGCAACTGGTTGAGAGTCTGCTCGCGCTCGTCGTGACCACCACCCATGCCAGCGCCACGATGGCGACCCACGGCGTCGATTTCGTCGATGAAGATGATGCAAGGCGCGTGTTTTTTGGCCTGCTCGAACATATCGCGCACACGGCTGGCACCGACACCTACGAACATTTCCACGAAGTCAGAACCGGAAATGGTGAAGAACGGTACTTTGGCCTCACCCGCAATGGCCTTGGCCAGAAGGGTCTTACCAGTACCTGGAGGGCCGACCATCAGCACGCCGCGAGGAATACGCCCGCCCAAACGCTGGAACTTGCCTGGATCACGGAGGAATTCGACCAACTCGCCAACTTCTTCCTTCGCCTCGTCGCAACCTGCCACATCGGCCAGCGTAGTCTTAACCTGATCTTCGGACAGCAGACGCGCCTTGCTCTTGCCAAAGCTCATCGGGCCGCCTTTGCCGCCGGCACCGCCCTGCATCTGGCGCATGAAGAACATGAACACAGCGATGATCACCAGAATGGGGAAGCTGGCAACCAGCAACTGGGTCCAGATGCTTTGCTGCTCAGGCTGCTTGCCTTCGATAACCACATGATTGTCGACCAGGTCGCCGATCAGGCCGTTGTCCTGGATCGCCGGACGGATGGTCTTGAAGGTATCACCGTCACTGCGCTTGCCGGTAATGACGTAGCCATCGACTGCAACACGCTCGACCTTGCCATCCTTGACTTGCTGGATGAAGTCGGAATAGTTGAGGGTCTGCGGCTCATTCGGGCTGGAGAAGTTGTTCATCACCGTCACCAGGACGGCCGCGATGATCAACCACAGGATCAAATTCTTTGCCATATCGTTCAATTAGCTACCCTCTGAAGCAGGTTTAGGCGCAACCGTGCCTCGCATGATAATCAGCGGCTTAACTTACTACATTACCTACAACGGCTGTTGACGCCGTCTGTAACCCTTTGTGAATTCAGACTACACGATATTCATCCACATCAGGCAGAGGCACCGATTGGAAAATACTATCGGAGCATCTGGAAGCTGCCGCGCTGAAGCCCTATTCGCCGCGATAACCTTTTGCCAGCAGATATTGCTCGCGTGAGCGATCGCGGGAAGACGACGGCTTGCGCATCTGGACCTTGTCGAATTTCTGACGAACGTCCTTCAGATAAGTATCGAATCCTTCACCCTGGAAAATCTTGATCAGGAAATCCCCTCCCGGGCGCAAAACCCGACTGGCGAGATCAAGGGCCAACTCACAGAGAAACATCGCCCTGGGCATATCCACGGCAGGCGTACCACTCATGTTGGGGGCCATATCGGAAATCACAAGGTCTACCTGCGAATTACCTACAGCTTCGAGAATCTGTGCCAACACGTCATCCCGGGTAAAGTCGCCCTGAATGAAAGTCACGTCCGGGATACTGTCCATCTCGAGAATATCGGAGGCGATCAAACGTCCTTGGCCCCCAATCAGCCGACTGGTGACTTGCGACCACCCGCCCGGCGCAGCGCCGAGGTCGATCACGCTCATGCCCGGGCGGATCAAGCGGTCTTTTTCCTGGATTTCAAGAAGTTTGTAGCTCGCGCGCGAGCGATAGCCATCCTTTTGTGCCTGCTTGACGAAAGGATCGTTGAAATGCTCTCTCAGCCAGTTATGGCTGCTCTTGGAACGCTGCGCCACTGGGCACCTCGATGATTAAGCGTCGTGATTAACTGGGCGGAGCCACGGGCCCTCGGGTAAAATGGCCGCCATTTTTACAGAATCCAGACGATAAGGGTCAGATTATGCCGCTCAATAACGAGCAGAAGAAGCAGTACAAATCCATTGGTCATGACCTGAAACCGGTCCTGATCGTGGCGGGCAATGGTTTGACCGAAGGCGTCCTCGCCGAACTCGAACGCGCCCTGGTAGATCATGAACTGATCAAGGTGCAGGTCAAGCTCGAAGACCGGGAAGAACGCCGGGCTGTGATGGATGAGCTGAGCAAAGTCGGTCGCGCCGAGCAGGTACAGATCATCGGCAAGATGGTCCTGCTGTATCGCCGCAACCCCCAACCGAACAAGCAGCTGTCCAATATCCACCGCTACAAGTAACGGTGACGCCGGTCAGTGGCGCGTCTTGCGCGCCCTGGTCGGGACTGGCTGGGCCACCAGCGCGATGCCGCTGAACCCCAGTACAACGAAGCAGAACACCTGCCAGCGCTCCCCCACAGAAACGCCGTAACGCAGGGTGTAATAGCAGATGCAAGCGGTGAAGCCGACCAGCAGCAACTTGCCACTGAATAGTCGCCACCACGCAGACACACCCCTCACCCTTGCCAGTACCGCCAACTGCGTCAGCAATCCCACAGCCGCCACGCCGATCAACCAGCGGTCGATCTGAGCGGAAATGTCCTGCACCAGCAAAGGAGCAAGGCCGCTGACCTTCAATGCCGGCACCAGGCCAACATGAAACACCCACAGGCCACCGACCCAGAAAACCTGGGTCAGTTGCCAGAGAATGGCTTCGATGGAAAGCGCGCGAAGGGCCGCGTCAGATGTGCTTGACTTCGACAATCTCGTACTCGACCGTGCCGCTCGGAGTCTTCACTACCACCACATCACCCTCTTCCTTGCCAATGATGGCCCGGGCAATAGGCGCGCCCGCCGAGAGCTTGCCTTTCTTGATGTCGGCTTCGTCCTCTCCGACGATCTGGTAGGACACCTGATCACCGGTTTCGGTGTTTTCCAGGTCGACGGTAGTGCCGAAGATCACCTTCCCGGTATGAGCGATGGAGGTGACGTCGATTACCACGGAGTTCTGCAGACGGCCTTCGATATCACGGATTCGCGCCTCGACCATACCCTGCTCTTCACGAGCCGCGTGGTACTCGGCGTTTTCCTTGAGATCACCCAGCTCTCGCGCCTCACCAATTGCCTGACTCAGGCGAGGGCGCTCGGTCTTGCTAAGGAAAGTCAGTTCGTCCTCCAGGGCGCGAGCGCCCTGGACGGTCATCGGATACTTGGTCATGCTCATGCTTTGAGTCCTGCATGCAGATCCTGTAAGCGGCGAACGGTCTTTTCAGGACCGAACTTCAGCGCTTCACAGATAGCTTCACCAGCCGCAATGGTAGTGGTGCAGTAGATCTTGTGCTGCAACGCATTGCGACGAATCGAGTAGGAGTCAGCGATCGACTGGCGACCTTCAGTGGTGTTGATGATCAACGAAACTTCGTCGTTCTTGATCATGTCCACCACGTGAGGGCGGCCTTCGGTCACCTTGTTCACGCGACGCACTTTCAGGCCAGCCGCTTCGATGATCTTCGCGGTACCGGCAGTTGCGACCACTTCGAAGCCCAGCGCGATCAGGTCACGGGCAACGCCAGCCACCTGCGGCTTGTCGTCGTCGCGTACGCTGATGAACGCGGTACCGCCGGTCGGCAGCACTTCGCTGGCACCCATCTGGGCCTTGGCGAAGGCCTCACCGAAGCTGTCGCCCACACCCATGACTTCGCCGGTGGATTTCATCTCAGGGCCGAGGATCGGGTCAACACCTGGGAACTTCGCAAACGGGAACACCGCTTCCTTGACACTGTAGAAGTTAGGAATAATTTCCTTGGTGAAGCCGAGTTCCTTCAGGCTCTTCCCGGCCATGACACGAGCAGCAATCATCGCCAGCGAGGTGCCAATGCACTTTGATACGAACGGTACAGTACGCGAGGCACGCGGGTTGACTTCGATCACGTAGATCTTGTCGCCCTGCAGCGCCAGCTGCACGTTCATCAGGCCGACAACACCCAGCTCCAGGGCCATCTTCTTGACCTGCTCGCGAACTTCGTCCTGCACATGAGCAGGCAGCGAGTACGGCGGCAGGGAGCACGCGGAGTCACCAGAGTGAACACCGGCCTGCTCGATGTGCTGCATGATCGCGCCGATCACCACGTCGGTGCCGTCGCAGACCGCATCCACGTCCATCTCGATAGCACAGTTGAGGAAGTGGTCGAGCAGCACCGGACTGTCGTTGGAAACCTGTACCGCTTCACGCAGGTAGCGTTTCAGCTCGTCCAGCTCGTAGACGATCTCCATGGCACGGCCGCCCAGTACGTAGGACGGGCGAACCACCAGCGGGTAGCCGATAGTGCCAGCGGCACGAATGGCTTCGTCTTCGCTGCGCACGGTGGCATTTGGCGGCTGCAGCAGATTCAGGCGCTGAACCATTTGCTGGAAGCGCTCACGATCCTCGGCACGGTCGATGGCGTCAGGGCTGGTACCGATGATCGGTACGCCAGCTTCTTCCAGGGCGCGAGCCAGTTTCAGCGGGGTCTGGCCGCCGTAATGGACGATGACGCCCTTCGGCTTCTCGACACGCACCACTTCCAGCACGTCTTCCAGAGTCAGCGGCTCGAAGTACAGACGATCGGAGGTGTCGTAGTCGGTAGAGACGGTTTCCGGGTTGCAGTTGACCATGATGGTCTCGTAACCGTCTTCACGCAGGGCCAGTGCGGCGTGAACGCAGCAGTAGTCGAACTCGATGCCCTGGCCGATACGGTTCGGACCGCCACCCAGGATCATGATCTTGTCGCGGCTCGACGGATTGGCCTCGCACTCTTCCTCATAGGTCGAATACAGATACGCGGTATCGGTGGCGAACTCGGCGGCGCAAGTATCGACGCGCTTGTATACCGGGAACACTTCCAGCTTGTGGCGATGACGACGCAGGTTCTTGTCGGTGATGCCCAACAGCTTGGCCAGACGCTGATCGGAGAAGCCCTTGCGCTTCAGGTTCAGCATCAGTTGCTTGTCGATGGCAGCCAGGCCCAGGGTCTTGACCTTCTCTTCTTCCTTGATCAGGTCTTCGATCTGGATCAGGAACCAGTGGTCGATGCTGGTCAGGGCGAAAATTTCGTCACGGGTCATGCCGGCACGGAACGCGTCGGCGACGTACCAGATACGCTCGGCGCCCGGAACGGTCAGCTCACGCTTTAGGGTGCTCGAAGCTTCCGGGCTGGCCAGGTCGACCTTAGGATCGAGACCGCAAACACCGACTTCCAGACCGCGCAGG
>DQAA01000522.1:2407-17426 GCA_003523465.1 Pseudomonas sp. | reverse complement strand
CGGGAATTTCTCGAAGGCGAAACGCGGCAGCTTGGTGACGACGTAGTCGATCGACGGCTCGAAGGACGCCGGGGTGCGGCCGCCGGTAATGTCGTTCTGCAGTTCGTCGAGGGTGTAACCGACGGCCAGCTTGGCGGCGATCTTGGCGATCGGGAAGCCGGTGGCTTTTGACGCCAGGGCGGACGAGCGGGATACCCGCGGGTTCATCTCGATCACGACCATGCGACCGGTGTCCGGGCAGATACCGAACTGTACGTTGGAACCGCCGGTCTCGACGCCAATCTCACGCAGCACCGCCAGGGAGGCGTTGCGCATGATCTGGTATTCCTTGTCGGTCAGGGTCTGAGCCGGCGCGACGGTGATCGAGTCACCGGTGTGTACGCCCATCGGATCGAAGTTCTCGATGGAGCAGACGATGATGCAGTTGTCCTTTTTGTCGCGGACCACCTCCATCTCGTACTCTTTCCAGCCGATCAGGGACTCGTCGATCAGCAGTTCCTTGGTTGGAGACAGGTCCAGGCCGCGAGCGCAGATTTCTTCGAATTCTTCACGGTTGTAGGCAATACCACCGCCGGTGCCGCCCATGGTGAAGGACGGACGGATGATGCAAGGGAAGCCCAGCTTCTCGAGGACCGCATTGGCCTCATCCATGCTGTGGGCAATACCGGAGCGCGGGCACTCCAGGCCGATAGACTTCATGGCCTTGTCGAAACGCGAGCGATCTTCGGCCTTGTCGATGGTATCGGCATTAGCGCCGATCATTTCTACGCCGAACTTCTCCAGGACGCCTTCGCGCTCCAGATCCAGGGCGCAGTTCAGTGCGGTCTGGCCACCCATGGTCGGCAGCAGCGCATCAGGACGCTCTTTTTCGATGATCTTGGCAACGGACTGCCACTTGATCGGCTCGATGTAGGTAGCGTCGGCCATCGCCGGGTCGGTCATGATGGTGGCCGGGTTGGAGTTCACCAGGATGACGCGGAAACCTTCCTCGCGCAGGGCCTTGCAAGCCTGGGCGCCGGAGTAGTCGAATTCGCAGGCCTGGCCGATCACGATCGGGCCAGCGCCGAGAATCAGGATGCTTTTAATATCTGTACGTTTTGGCATGGTTGTCACTCAAATCCGCAGGTCAGTCGGCAAGCCGTCTTGAACAATCTTGGTCAGGCGCTGCTGAACCGGACATCGCCGGCTCAGGGCCTTCTCGCAGGGATGCTTAGCGGCGCTTGGCCATGGCATCGATGAAGCGATCGAACAGCGGCGCGACATCGGTCGGGCCGGGGCTGGCTTCAGGGTGGCCCTGGAAGCTGAAGGCGCTCTTGTCGGTACGTTCGATACCCTGCAGGGTACCGTCGAACAGCGACTTGTGGATGGCGCGAACATTGGCCGGCAGGGTGGCCTCATCGACCGCGAAGCCGTGGTTCTGGCTGGTGATCATGACGACGCCGGTGTCCAGGTCCTGGACCGGGTGGTTGGCACCGTGATGACCATGACCCATCTTCACGGTCTTGGCGCCGGAGGCCAGGGCCAGCAGCTGGTGGCCGAGGCAAATGCCGAAGACCGGGATCTCGGTTTCGAGGATGTCCTTGATCGCCTGGATGGCGTAGTCGCAAGGCTCCGGATCACCAGGGCCGTTGGACAGGAATACACCATCAGGATTCAGGGCGAGCACTTCGCTGGCCGGAGTTTGCGCTGGAACCACGGTCAGGCGGCAGCCACGAGCGACCAGCATGCGCAGGATGTTCAGCTTTACGCCGTAGTCGTAGGCAACCACGTGGTACGGAAGGTCGGCAGCCTCAATGGTCGGATGGCTGTCGGTTTTCAATTCCCAGACGCTGGAACGCCACTCATAGGTGCCCTTGGTACTGACCACCTTGGCCAGGTCCATGCCTTTCAGCCCCGGGAAACCGCGGGCAGCGGCGATGGCAGCTTCTTCGCTGATGTTGTCGCCAGCCAGAATGCAGCCGTTCTGCGCGCCTTTCTCACGCAGGATGCGGGTCAGGCGGCGGGTATCGATACCCGCGATAGCCACGACATTGTTGGCCTTGAGGTAGTCGCTCAGGGAAAGGGTGTTACGCCAGTTGCTGGCAATCAGCGGCAAGTCGCGGATGACCAGGCCAGCTGACCAGACACGGTCGGACTCAGCGTCTTCCGGAGTAGTACCGGTGTTGCCGATATGAGGGTAAGTCAGGGTAACGATCTGTTGCGAGTACGAAGGGTCAGTCAGGATTTCCTGATAGCCGGTCATTGCGGTGTTGAACACCACCTCACCAACGGTCTGACCGTCGGCTCCAATGGCTTCACCGCGAAAAATGCTGCCATCGGCAAGGGCGAGTATGGCTGGCTTAGTCAAGAAGACCTCCCGTAAATCAAGCCTGAAGGGGCGATCGCAGGTTGCAAAAAAGCGGAATGACGTATAGACACGTCACCCCGCTTTCTTCGTCGAATTATCTGCGCGCTTTTAGTGGACACACTAAAGCTGTAGCTTACAGAAAAGTGCTTTTTTGGTCTACCGCTGATGTGCCTGAAAAACACAGGAATGCGACAGGGCGCATTGGAGAGACTGCGGATGCGGGCCGATCCTTGAAGGTCGCCCCGCATCCGAATGAAGCGAGTGATGAATCAGTGCAGCTCCAGCACGTCCTGCATGTCGTACAGACCAGGCTCTCGACCAGCCAGCCACATCGCCGCACGAACCGCGCCCTTGGCAAAGGTCATGCGACTCGACGCCTTGTGAGTGATCTCGACGCGCTCACCTTCAGCGGCGAACAACACGGTGTGATCACCGACCACATCACCAGCACGCACCGTGGCGAAACCGATGGTCTGGCGATCACGAGCACCCGTCTGGCCTTCACGACCGTAGACCGCCACTTCCTTCAGATCACGCCCCAAGGCCTGTGCAACCACCTCGCCCATACGCAGCGCGGTACCGGACGGCGCATCGACTTTATGACGGTGATGAGCCTCAATGATCTCGATGTCCACCTCATCAGCCAGGACCCGCGCAGCGGTGTCGAGCAACTTCAGGCAGAGATTGACGCCAACGCTGAAATTGGCAGCGAAGACGATCGGGATCTCCTTCCCAGCCTCGACCAGCAGCTGCTTCTCCTCGGCACTGAAACCGGTAGTACCGATGACCATGGCCTTGCCCGCCTTGCGACAGAACGCCAGGTTCTTCAAGGTGACCGACGGGTGAGTAAAGTCGATCAGCACATCGAACTCCTCAACCACCTTGGCCAGGTCATCCGAGATCGGCACACCGATCCGACCAAGCGCCGCCAGCTCACCGGCGTCCGCGCCGACCAGCGTGCTGTCAGGGCGATCCACCGCTGCCGTCAGACCAGCACCCTGAGCGTGCTGGATAGCTTCGACCAGGGTCTTCCCCATCCGCCCGGCCGCGCCCATTACCGCAATACGTCGCATGCGTTATTCCTTCCTTTACAGATCGCCGAAGAAGCGTTTCACACCCTCGAACCAGCCACTGGCCTTGGGCGAGTGGGAGCTATCACCTTCCAGCGATGCCCGCAGCTCTTCGAGCAGCTCGCGCTGGCGACGACTCAGATTGACCGGGGTTTCGACTGCCACGCGACACATCAAGTCGCCCGCACCACCGCCACGCACCGGAGCTACACCTTTGCCCCGCAGGCGGAATTGCTTGCCAGTCTGGGTACCTTCCGGAATCTTCAGCATGACCCGACCATCGAGCGTCGGCACTTCCAGCTCTCCACCCAGCGCCGCGTCGGTGTAGCTGATTGGTACTTCACAGTACAGATGCTTGCCGTCACGCTGGAAGATCGGGTGCTCACGAACGTTGATCACCACGTACAGGTCGCCGGTTGGGCCACCCTGGGCACCAGCCTCACCCTCACCTGAAAGGCGGATCCGATCGCCAGTGTCGACGCCAGCCGGCACTTTCACCGACAGGGTCTTGTACTCTTCGACGCGGCCTTCGCCATGGCAGGAGTCGCATGGATCGGTGATGATCTTGCCCTGCCCCTGACAACGCGGGCAGGTTTGCTGCACGGAGAAGAAACCTTGCTGCATGCGCACCTGACCAATGCCACCGCAAGTCGGACAAGTCGCCGCCGAGGAGCCCTTCTTGGCGCCCGATCCATCGCAAGGTTTGCAGTTGACCAGTGTCGGCACACGGATATTGACCGTAGTACCGCGCACCGCTTCTTCCAGGTTCAGCTCCAGGGTGTAGCGCAGGTCGCTACCGCGCTGAGCGCCACCGCGGGAGCCGCCACGGCCACCGCCAAAGAAATCGCTGAAGACATCACCGAAGATGTCGGAGAAGTTGGCACCACCGAAGCCGGCACCGCCGCCGCCCATGCTCGGATCGACGCCGGCATGACCATACTGATCGTATGCCGCACGCTTGCTGGTATCGGAAAGTACTTCGTAAGCCTCGTTGGCTTCCTTGAACAGTTCTTCCGACTCTTTGTTGTCGGGATTACGGTCCGGGTGATGCTTCATCGCCAGGCGGCGATAGGCCTTCTTCAGATCAGCCTCGCTCGCGCCCCGCTCGACTCCCAGAACCTCGTAATAGTCACGCTTCGCCATGGTTCTTTGCACTCTTGAGGACGTTCGGCAAACCTCTGCGCATCAGCGCTGTGCCGTCAGTACTGGCTTGAAACCAGTACTGGAAAAAATTCGGGTATTCCAGACACGCCAACGCGGGAGCAAGCCCCCGCGCGGCGACATCCTACCAGTCAACATCAAACATCAGTCAACCGGCCGACAACGAGCAGCAATTACTTGTTGTCTTTGACTTCTTCGAACTCGGCATCGACGACATCGTCGTGCTTGGCGTCGTCAGCCTGCTGAGCCTGGGCACCAGCTTCCGGCTTCTCGGCCTGCTCGGCGTACATCTTCTGGGCAACCGGAGCGGAGACTTTCGACAGCTCTTCGATCTTCGCCTCGATGACAGCCTTGTCGTCGCCTTTGACGGCGGTTTCCAGGGCAACAACAGCGGCTTCGATCGCAGTCTTCTCGTCAGCGGTCACCTTGTCACCAGCGTCGGCGACCATTTTGCGAGTCGAGTGGACCAGCGCGTCACCCTGGTTACGGGCACCGGCCAGCTCTTCGAACTTGCGGTCTTCCTCGGCGTTGACTTCAGCGTCGCGCACCATCTGCTGGATTTCTTCCTCGGACAGACCGGAGTTGGCCTTGATCACGATGGACTGCTGCTTGCCGGTCGCCTTGTCCTTCGCACCTACGTGCAGGATGCCGTTGGCGTCGATGTCGAAGGTCACTTCGATCTGTGGAACGCCCCGTGGAGCAGGTGGAATCTCAGCCAGGTCGAACTTGCCCAGGGACTTGTTCTGACCAGCCTGCTTGCGCTCACCCTGCAGCACGTGAATAGTCACGGCGCTCTGGTTGTCATCGGCAGTCGAGAACACCTGCGACTTCTTGGTCGGAATGGTGGTGTTCTTCTCGATCAGCGCGGTCATCACGCCACCCATGGTTTCGATACCCAGGGTCAGCGGGCTGACATCCAGCAGCAGAACGTCCTTCACGTCACCAGCCAGAACAGCACCCTGGATGGCAGCACCCATGGCTACGGCTTCGTCCGGGTTGACGTCCTTGCGAGCTTCCTTGCCGAAGAAGTCGGCAACGGTTTTCTGTACCAGCGGCATACGGGTCTGACCGCCAACCAGGATCACGTCGTCGATCTTGCTGACGTCGATACCAGCGTCCTTCAAGGCGATGCGGCATGGCTCGATGGTGCGCTGAACCAGATCTTCGACCAGCGATTCCAGCTTGGCACGGGAGATCTTCACGTTCAGGTGCTTCGGACCGGAAGCATCAGCAGTGATGTACGGCAGGTTGACGTCGGTCTGCTGGCTGGAGGACAGCTCGATCTTGGCTTTTTCAGCAGCTTCTTTCAGACGCTGCATGGCCAGAGGGTCGCCCTTCAGGTTCATGCCGGTTTCTTTCTTGAATTCGTCGACGAGGTAGTCGATCAGACGAATGTCAAAGTCTTCACCACCAAGGAAAGTGTCACCGTTGGTTGCCAACACTTCGAACTGGTGCTCGCCATCGACTTCGGCGATTTCGATCACGGACACGTCGAAGGTACCGCCACCCAGGTCATACACGATGACAGTGTGATCGCCTTTGGCCTTGTCCATGCCGTAGGCCAGGGCGGCTGCGGTTGGCTCGTTGATGATCCGCTTGACGTCCAGACCGGCGATACGACCAGCATCCTTGGTCGCCTGACGCTGGCTGTCGTTGAAGTAAGCAGGAACGGTGATGACCGCTTCGGTCACTGCTTCGCCAAGATAGTCCTCGGCGGTTTTCTTCATTTTTTTCAGGACTTCGGCGCTGATTTGCGGCGGAGCCATTTTCTGACCGTTGACTTCGACCCAGGCGTCGCTGTTGTCAGCCTTGACGATCTTGTACGGGACCATCTGGATGTCTTTCTGTACGACTTCTTCGTCGAAGCGACGACCGATCAGACGCTTTACCGCGTACAGGGTGTTGTGCGGGTTGGTGACGGCCTGGCGCTTGGCGGACTGGCCAACCAGGATCTCGCCATCGTTGGCGTAAGCGATGATCGACGGCGTGGTGCGAGCGCCTTCGGCGTTCTCGATTACCTTGACGTTGCCGTTTTCCAGAATGGAGACGCAGGAGTTGGTGGTCCCCAGGTCGATACCGATGATTTTGCCCATGTTAACTCTCCCGAAACTTTGGATTTGGTTGCCGCAGCGGTGGTTGCCAACTGCGGTAGCACTTAAACGCTTGACACCTAGATGGGGGTCATCCGGCTAATTTCAAGCCTTCTCGTCGATGGAAGGCGAAACCGGTGCCGGGGCCTTGCTGACCACAACCATGGCCGGGCGCAGCAAGCGACCATTCAGTTGATAACCTTTCTGGAATACCTTGAGCACGCTGTTCGGCTCGACCTCGGCGCTTTCCTGCAAGGCCATTGCCTGGTGCTGCTCGGCGTTGAACGGCTCGCCGTGCGGATCGATGGCTTCAAGGTTGTAGCGCTTGAGGGTGTCCTGGAACATTTTCAGGGTCAGCTCGATGCCTTCGCGCATCGGACGGATGCTTTCATCGTCCGCGCTGGACAGCTCCAGGCCACGCTCCAGGCTGTCGATAACCGGGAGAAGATCGCCAGCGAACTTCTCCAGAGCAAATTTGTGGGCCTTTTCCACGTCCTGCTCGGCGCGGCGGCGTACGTTCTGCAGATCTGCGGCAGTACGCAGAGCCTGGTCCTGGGCGGCTGCAACCTGCTCTTCCAGCACCTGCATGCGCGCAACGAGATCCTCGGAACCCGCGTCTGCGGCTTTGTCGGCGTTCGGATTCAGTTCGTCCAGCTTCTGCTCATCAGCCATGAAATCTCTCCTCTCAATGTCGTCGGCGAGCTCGACTCGCACATCTGCCGGCCTATATGGGGTCGCAAAAAGCAGCTTCAAGGGTGATTGAACATCAATGTGCACCCGACATAACTGTCCGCGATCAAAACACGGCACTTGTAAGCGAATCGGACTAAGAGCAGGCGTTGTAAGAAAAATCAAAAACACTGTATAAATAACCAGACCTGTTCTCTGGGAGCCGCCCGCATGCTGGTGCACCTGTCCATCCACAACTACGCCATCGTCGAACACCTTGACCTCGAACTTGCCCGCGGCATGAGCGTCATCACCGGCGAAACCGGGGCCGGCAAGTCGATCATGCTCGATGCGCTGGGCCTGGCCCTGGGCGATCGCGCCGACAGCGGCGTCGTACGCCCTGGCGCAGACAAGGCCGATATCCTCGCCACCTTCGACCTGGCGGACATTCCCGAAGCCAGCACCTGGCTGGCCGAGCGCGATCTCGACAGCGACGGTCCGTGCATCCTGCGCCGGGTTATCACTGCGGAAGGCCGCAGCCGTGGCTATATCAATGGCACGCCCTGCCCACTCGGCGACCTCAAGGCGGTAGGCGAGCTGCTGATCGATATCCACAGCCAGCACGAGCACCAGTCGCTACTGAAGACCGACACCCACCGCCGCTTGCTCGATGAATACGCCGGCGCCACGGAGCTGGCACGCCAGGTACATCTGGCATCCCAACGCTGGCGGCAAACCCATGTGGAGTTGGAGCGCCTGCGCAACTCCGGGGACGAACAGCGCGCCCGCCATCAACTGCTCAGCTACCAGCTGGAGGAACTGGACAACCTGGGGCTTGGCGAAAACGAACTGGAACAGCTCGAGCAGGAACACAAGAACCTGACCAATGCCGAAGCGCTGTTCGGCATCTGCCGCCAGGTCATCGATAATTGCAGCGAAAGCGACTCGGGCAACGTACTCAGCGCCCTGACCGTTAGCCTCAACCGCCTGACCGCAGTACAGAACGCGCCCCGCGCACTGGGCGAGGCGGTGAACCTGATCGCGAGTGCGCAGATCCAGGTCGAGGAAGCCGTCGGCGAACTCAATCGATTCCTCGACAATTTCGACGCCGATCCGATGCGCCTGCAGCAACTGGAAGAACGTCTCGACACCCTCTACACCCTGGCGCGCAAACACCGCATTCATCCGAGCGAACTGATCAGCCTGCAACAACGCCTGAGCGAAGAACTGGAAAGCCTGAACGCGAACGACGAGTCTCTTGAGCGCCTGGAAGAAGAACTCAAGGCCTACACACGCCACTATCACGAAAAAGCGGGAGAGCTCAGCAGCCTGCGACAACGTTCAGCCACCCTGCTATCCACAGCGGTGGAGCAGGAAATCCAGCGCCTGGGCATGCCAGGCGGACGTTTCCGCATCGAGCTTCGCCCTGGTAACGGTGAAGACTTGCACCCTCATGGGCTGGAACAGGTAGAGCTGCTGGTCAGCGCCAACCCAGGCCAACCACTCAAGGGCCTGGCGAAAGTCGCTTCGGGCGGTGAACTGTCACGAATCAGCCTGGCGATCCAGGTAATCACGGCGCAAACCTCGCGCATCCCTACACTGGTCTTCGATGAAGTGGACGTGGGTATTGGCGGCCCTACGGCGGAGATCGTCGGTCAGTTGCTACGCCGCCTCGGCGAACGCGGCCAGGTGCTCACCGTAACCCATCTGCCACAAGTAGCTGCGCAGGGTCATCACCATCTGTTCGTACACAAGGCGCGCAACAGTGACGCTACTCACACTGCGGTGGCGAGCCTTGGCAAACGCGAGCGTATAGAGGAAGTGGCGCGAATGCTCGGGGGTATCGACCTGACCAAGGAGTCCCTGGCCCACGCGAAAAAGATGGTAGTGACAAGCAAAGGCTGACGCCGAAAAGCACGAAGGCGACCCTGGGGTCGCCTTCGTCAGTTCTGCAGCAAGCGCGAGCGCTTACTTTTTCTTGCGTACATACAGCACCAGATTGTGGTCGACCAGTTCGTAACCGTGCTGGGCAACAATTTCCTTCTGACGCTTCTCGATTTCAGGATCGAAGAACTCGATCACCTCACCGGAATCCACATTGACCATATGGTCGTGGTGACCACCATCGGCCAGTTCGAATACTGCATGGCCGCCGTCGAAGTTGTGACGCACGACCAGGCCAGCAGCCTCGAACTGGGTCAGGACACGGTAAACCGTGGCCAGGCCGACATCTTCTCCAGCTTCCATCAATGCCTTGTAGACATCTTCAGCGCTCATGTGGCGCTGCTCGGTGGAGTCGAGCATCTGTAGGATCTTGACTCGAGGCAGGGTTACCTTGAGACCGGCTTTGCGCAGTTCGCTATTTTCAACCATGGTCAGCTTTCTCGCCGATGCTGCTTCGCAGCTTCTCTGAATACGGGTATGATCGGGGTTTACGTTGTCCAGCCAAGATAGTGGAAGTCGCCCACCGATGCAAAACACCAAGCTCTTGCTAACCAGCCTCACCCTCGTGGGACTGCTCGCACTCGCCGGTTGCTCGTTCCCCGGGGTTTACAAAATCGACATCCAGCAGGGCAATGTCGTAACGCAGGACATGATAGACCAATTGCGCCCCGGAATGACCCGTCGGCAAGTACGGTTTATCATGGGCAACCCGCTGATTCAGGACACCTTCCACACCAATCGGTGGGATTACCTTTACAGCCTGCAACCTGGTGGCGGCGAGCGCCAACAGGAACGCATCAGCATCTTCTTCAATGAAAGTGACCAGCTTGCCAGCCTGTCCGGCGACTTCATGCCAGGCGTGAGCCGCGACCAGGAAATCCTTGGTAGCGAAGGCACTACTACCATCAGCCAGCCGCAACAGAATCAGGCTGAGCCGGTAAAAGAAGACAAGCCTGCCCGACCAGGCTCGCTGGAAGAAAAGATTCAGCGCGACGTCGATACCATCGAAGTCATGCCGGTTCCGGTTCAGGAACCACTGCAAACCGAATAATTTCGGCGCGCACAAAAAAGCCCGGACAACATGTTCGGGCTTTTTTATTGCGGTGCCCCACAGACTTAACCGTTGAGCTGCTTTGCCCGCTGACAGAATGCATCGACCAATGTATTCGCAGCCTGATTGAACAGCGGCCCAAGGGTAGCCTTCACCAACGCTCCGGAATATTCGAACGACAGGTCCAGGCTGATCTTGCAGGCCTTCTCACCCAATGGCTTGAACACCCACAGACCGTGCAACTGGCTGAACGGACCCTCCTCCAGATTCATCTCGATTGACTGCCCCGGCACCAGCACATTACTCGTCACAAAATGCTGACCAATGCCACCCTTCGCCACTTCGACCCTGGCCCGCATCGCAGTCTCGCTCTGCTCCAGCACCGCCGCCCCCGAACACCAGGGCAGGAATTCCGGATAGCGGGCAACGTCGTTGACCAGATCGTAAAGCGCCTGAGCGGGGTAAGGCAGCAGGGCCGACCGTTGAATTTTGGTAGTCATTCAGGCGTCATTTCCAAACATGAACAAAAAAGACAAACGGGCGCCACTAGAACAAAGAATAGGCGGCCTATCAACCAGCCGATTGCCGCATCACTACGAATGACAACGACTCGCCCGCGAAAAATCCGCCGCATTGTCCGGGATTAAACGCATTGCCTCAAGCTCGCCACTCCCCGTAGCCGAGGACGCAGCGACTGCCTATAATGCCGCCCCTATGGCCAAACAAAAGAAACATCCGACAGGGACCATCGCGCAGAACAAGAAAGCGCGACACGATTACTTCATCGAACACAAATTCGAGGCCGGACTGGTCCTGTCCGGTTGGGAAGTAAAAAGCCTGCGTGCCGGCAAGGCGCACCTCGTGGACAGCTACGTGCTGCTCAAGGACGGTGAGGCCTGGCTGATGGGCAGCCACATCACCCCGCTGACGACCGCCAGCACCCATGTCATCGCCGACCCGACCCGTACCCGCAAGCTGCTGCTCAACCGCCGCGAGCTGGAACGACTGTACGTTGGCGTGCAGCAGAAGGGTTATACCTGCGTCGCGTTGTCCATTTACTGGAGCAAGCACCTGATCAAGTGCGAAATTGCTTTGGGCAAGGGCAAGAAGGAATACGACAAGCGCGACACCGAGCGTGAGCGGGATTCCAATCGCGAACTGCAGCGTGCTGTGCGCAACAAGGGGCGGGAAGACTAGTCCTTCCTGCGCTGGCAACGCCGGCTCCCACAAGGTTCCGCAACGTACGCGATCCCCGTGGGAGCCGGCGTTGCCGGCGATGAGGCCATCAGCGACAACACAAAGTCAGCGCCCCTTGCGCCGCTCCGCACGCGCAACCCGCTGCACCTCCTGACGCACCTCTTCCAGCACCTCCTGCACGTACAGAATGTGCCGGCTCGACACTTCCCGCGCATCCTGCGCACGCCCTTCGACGATGGCCAGATAAAGATCGCGGTGCTGACTGATCAGCATGTCGCGGGTTTCCGTGCGCTGTTTGTACATGCCACCGATGTTGGTCACCACATTGCGCTTGAGCAGGTCGAACAAGCCGCGGATGGTGTGCAGCAACACCGCGTTATGACTCGCCTCGGCAATCGCCAGGTGGAATCGCGCATCGGCCGCACCCTCCTCCGCCCGAGTGACCTCATCGTTGCGGGTGTAGCAATCCTGCAAGGTATCGAATGCCGCCTTGAGCCGCTCACGGTCGCCATCGGTAGCCCGCAGCGCCGCGTAATAGGCACATGACGCTTCCAGGGTGTGACGAAACTCCAGCAGGTCGCGTTGCGCCTCAGGATTGCTCTCGAGCAGTTGCAGCAAGGGATCACTGAAGGTCGTGCCCAGCGACTCAGCCACGTAATTGCCACCACCCTGGCGACTGACCAACATGCCCTTGGCCACCAGTTTCTGGATCGCCTCACGCAACGACGGACGCGACACCCCGAACTGTTCGGCCAGCACCCGCTCGGCCGGCAAGCGCTCGCCAGCGGTCAGGGTGCCCTCAAGAATCATTCCCTCCAGCCGCTCGACGATATCGTCGGACAAACGGCGCTGGCGGACCTGGTCGAAAACCATCACGTGCTCTCCACAATCCCCGAGTCAGTTCGGGGCCGCCTATTCTGGCCTATCCCGCCCCTCGTCACACCCATCAGTTGGCAAGTTTCCTTACCACTCAGTCAGCCCGTTCATCGGGCCTGCGACGAAAGTTTCACGAGGACAAATTGACACACCCACAGCGAGGCTTTTAACCTAGCGCCTCGCCATTGTAAATTGGTATTACCAATTAACCAATGCCAGCGCCTTACCAAAAACAATTAGGGGCCATCCCACATGCAAACCTGGCAACAACTCTATAGTCCGCTTGGTAGTCTTGGCCTGTCCGCCCTGGCGGCGGTCATTCCAATCGTGTTCTTCTTCCTGGCGCTGGCCGTGTTCCGCATGAAGGGACATATCGCGGGCAGCATCACACTTGGCCTGTCGATCCTGGTAGCGATCTTCGCGTTCCAGATGCCCGCCGACATGGCCTTCGCCGCTGCCGGCTACGGTTTTGCCTATGGTCTCTGGCCTATTGCCTGGATCATCGTTGCCGCGGTGTTCCTCTACAAACTGACGGTCAAGAGCGGCCAGTTCGAGGTGATCCGCAGCTCGGTGCTATCGATTACCGATGACCAGCGCCTGCAAGTCCTGCTGATCGGCTTCTGCTTCGGTGCCTTCCTTGAAGGCGCGGCCGGCTTCGGTGCACCGGTTGCAATCACCGCCGCCCTGCTCGTCGGCCTGGGCTTCAACCCGCTGTACGCCGCCGGCCTGTGCCTGATCGCCAACACCGCACCAGTAGCGTTCGGCGCACTGGGCATCCCGATCATCGTGGCCGGCCAGGTCACCGGCATCGACGCGTTCCACATCGGCGCCATGACCGGTCGCCAACTGCCGCTGCTGTCGCTGTTCGTACCGTTCTGGCTGGTGTTCATGATGGACGGCCTGAAAGGCGTGAAGGAGACCTGGCCTGCCGCGCTGGTCGCCGGCCTGAGCTTCGCCGTCACCCAGTACTTCACCTCGAACTTCATCGGCCCGGAACTGCCGGACATCACCTCGGCCCTCGCCGCGCTGATCTCCCTGACCCTGTTCCTCAAGGTCTGGCAGCCGAAGAACTCCTTCACCACCGCAACCGCCGGCGTCGGCGCCGATGTGGTCAAGGGCGCTCAACCGACCCCGTACAGCCTGGGCGAGATCTTCAAAGCCTGGTCGCCGTTCCTGATCCTCACCGTGCTGGTCACCATCTGGACCCTGAAACCGTTCAAGGCCGCCTTCGCCAGCGGCGGTGCCATGTACAACTGGGTGTTCAACTTCGCTATCCCGCACCTTGATCAACTGGTCATCAAGACCGCGCCGATCGTCGCCAACCCGACCGCGATCCCGGCAGTGTTCAAGCTGGACCCGATCTCCGCCACCGGTACGGCGATTTTCCTGTCCGCGCTGATCTCGATGATCGTTCTGAAGATCAACATTAAAACTGGTCTGACCACTTTTAAAGAGACCTTCTACGAACTGCGCTGGCCGATCCTGTCCATCGGCATGGTCCTGGCCTTCGCCTTCGTCACCAACTACTCGGGCATGTCCTCGACCATGGCCCTGGTCCTGGCCGGCACCGGCGCCGCGTTCCCGTTCTTCTCGCCGTTCCTCGGCTGGCTGGGCGTGTTCCTGACTGGTTCGGACACCTCGTCCAACGCCCTGTTCAGCTCGCTGCAGGCCACCACCGCACACCAGATCGGCGTCAACGACACCCTGCTGGTTGCGGCCAACACCAGCGGCGGCGTGACCGGCAAGATGATCTCGCCACAATCCATCGCCGTGGCCTGCGCCGCCACCGGCCTGGTCGGCAAGGAATCGGACCTGTTCCGCTTCACCCTCAAGCACAGTCTGTTCTTCGCCACCATCGTCGGCCTGATCACCTTGATCCAGGCATATTGGCTGACCGGCATGCTGGTTCACTAAAGTGACAGGGGCCGGGCGCTGGCTCCCACGCGCCCGGCAGCTTCCTTCTCACACAAATAGCTGCGAGATCCCATGATCATTTCTGCCTCCACCGACTACCGCGCTGCGGCCCAGCGCAAGCTGCCGCCGTTTCTGTTCCATTACGCCGACGGTGGCGCCTACGCCGAGTACACCCTGCGTCATAACGTCGAGGACCTGGCCAGCATCGCCCTGCGTCAGCGCGTTCTGAAAAACATGTCGGAGCTGAGCCTGCAGACCCAGCTCTTCGACGAAACCCTGCACATGCCCGTGGTACTTGCGCCAGTCGGCCTGACCGGCATGTACGCCCGTCGCGGCGAAGTCCAGGCGGCGCGCGCGGCGGCGTCGAAAGGCATCCCCTTCACCATGTCCACGGTGTCGGTGTGCCCGATCGAAGAAGTCGCCCCGGCCATCGACCGGCCAATGTGGTTCCAGCTCTATGTATTGAAAGACCGCGGATTCATGCGCAACGCGCTGGAGCGGGCCAAGGCCGCCGGCGTGAAAACCCTGGTGTTCACCGTCGACATGCCCGTCCCCGGCGCCCGCTATCGCGATGCCCACTCCGGCATGAGCGGCGCGAACGCACCACTGCGCCGCGTCTGGCAGGCCATGACCCACCCACAGTGGGCCCTGGACGTCGGTCTGCTGGGTCGCCCGCACGACCTCGGCAACATCTCCAAGT
>DQAA01000522.1:0-2380 GCA_003523465.1 Pseudomonas sp. | reverse complement strand
ATTTCCTGGAAAGACCTGGAATGGATCCGCGAATTCTGGGATGGCCCGATGATCATCAAGGGCATCCTCGATGCCGATGACGCCCGCGACGCAGTGAAATTCGGCGCCGACGGCATCGTCGTGTCCAACCACGGTGGCCGCCAGCTCGATGGCGTGCTGTCCAGCGCCCGCGCCCTGCCGGCCATTGCCGACGCGGTGAAAGGCGACATCAAGATCCTCGCCGACTCTGGCATCCGCAGCGGCCTCGACGTGGTACGCATGATCGCCCTCGGCGCCGACACCGTGATGATCGGCCGCGCCTTCCTCTATGCGCTGGCCACACACGGCGAAGCCGGGGTGAAGAACCTGCTGGAGCTGTTCGAGAAAGAAATGCGCGTGGCCATGGTCCTGACCGGAGCCAAGTCGATCAGCGAGATCACCCGCGAATCGCTGGTCCGCGAACTGGGCGCCTGATCGCGCGCCCGCACTTCATACCGCCTGATTGACCGGGGCACGCGGCGCGCCAGACGCCGTGGTCCCGCGAGGAGTTTGCATGAGCCTGCCCGCCGCGTTCCTCCGCGATGCCGAGCGCCTGATTCCCGCTGACCGCCGTTTCGATGATCCGACCTCGACCCTGGCCTTCGGTACCGACGCCAGCTTCTACCGGCTGATCCCCAAGCTGGTGGTGCGGGTCGAATCCGAAGACGAAGTGGTCGGCCTGATCCACCTGGCCCAGCGCGACCGCGTACCGGTGACCTTCCGCGCCGCCGGCACCAGCCTCTCCGGCCAGGCCATCAGCGACTCGGTGCTGATCGTCCTTGGCGATAACTGGAACGGACGCGAAATCCGCGGCCAAGGCGAACAGATTCGCCTGCAACCCGGCGTCATCGGCGCCCAGGCCAACGCCTGGCTGGCACCGTTCGGACGCAAGATCGGCCCGGACCCGGCCTCGATCAACGCCTGCAAGATCGGCGGAATCGTCGCCAACAATGCCAGCGGCAAGTGCTGCGGCACTGCGCAGAACACCTACCACACCCTCGCCGGCCTGCGCCTGGTGCTGGCCGACGGCACCCGCCTGGACAGCGAAGACCCGGCCAGCGTGGCCGCGTTCGAAAGCAGCCACGCCGACCTGCTCGATGAACTGGCCCGTCTTGGTCGCGAAACCCGCGCCAACACGCCACTGGCCGAACGCATCCGACACAAGTACCGGCTGAAGAACACCACCGGTCTGTCCCTCAATGCACTGGTGGACTACGACCAGCCACTCGACATCCTGCAACACCTGCTGGTCGGTTCCGAAGGCACACTCGGCTTCATCAGCGCCGCCACCTACGACACCGTTCCCGATCACCCGCACAAGGCCTCGGCGCTGATCGTCTTCCCCAGCGTGGAGAGCTGCTGCCGCGCCGTGACCGTACTCAAGCAACAACCGGTCTCCGCCGTGGAACTGCTCGACCGCCGCAGCATGCGCTCGGTGCAGGACAAACCGGGCATGCCGGAATGGGTGAAAGGCCTGTCGGAGAATGCCTGCGCCCTGCTCATCGAATCCCGCGCCGCCAGTCAGACCCTGCTGCATGAACAACTGGCGCAGATCATGGCGTCCATCGCCGATTTCCCACTGGAGCAGAAGGTCGATTTCAGCGAAGACCCAGCGGTCTACAACCTGCTGTGGAAAATTCGCAAGGACACCTTCCCCGCCGTCGGCGCTGTGCGTCAGACCGGGACCACGGTAATCATCGAAGACGTCACGTTCCCCGTCGAGCAGCTGGCCGAAGGCGTCAACCGCCTGATCCAGCTGTTCGACAAGCACCACTATGACGAGGCGATCATTTTCGGGCATGCCCTCGAAGGCAACCTGCACTTCGTTTTCACCCAGGGTTTCAACAGTGCCACCGAGGTCGCGCGCTACCAGGCCTTCATGGACGACGTGGCGCAGTTGGTGGCAGTGGAGTTTGGCGGGTCGCTCAAGGCCGAGCACGGCACCGGGCGTAACATGGCACCCTTCGTCGAGCTGGAATGGGGCCGCGATGCCTACGAACTGATGTGGAAACTCAAGCGCCTGCTCGACCCCAACGGCATCCTCAACCCGGATGTGGTCCTCAGCGAAGACCCGAATATCCATCTGAAAAATCTGAAACCGCTGCCAGCCGCCGACGAGATCGTCGACAAGTGTATCGAGTGCGGTTTCTGCGAGCCGGTCTGCCCATCCAAGGGACTGACCCTCAGCCCGCGCCAGCGCATCGTCATGTGGCGGGATATCCAGGCCAGGAAGCGTGCCGGCGAAGACACCTCACAGCTGGAGCGCGACTACCAGTACCAGGGCATCGACACCTGCGCCGCCACGGGCCTGTGCGCCCAGCGTTGCCCGGTGGGAATCAACACCGGTGAGCTGGTCAAGAAA
>DQAA01000659.1 GCA_003523465.1 Pseudomonas sp. | reverse complement strand
GATCGCCAGCTGTTGCTGCTGGCCGCCGGACAGGTCGCCGCCGCGCCGGTGCTTCATCTGCAGCAGCACCGGGAACAACTCGTAGATGAACTCCGGGACTTTCTTCGCCTCGCTGGCGCCGAAACGCGACAGGCCCATCAGCAGGTTTTCCTCGACGGTCAGGCGCGGGAAGATCTCGCGGCCCTGGGGCACATAGGCGATACCGGCGTGGACCCGCTGATGCGGCTTGAGCTGGGTGATGGCCTGGCCCTCCCAACTGACGCTGCCTTCCCGGGCCGGCACCAGGCCCATCAGGCAGCGCAACAGGGTGGTCTTGCCCACGCCGTTGCGGCCGAGCAGGCAGGTGACTTCACCGACTTTAGCCTCGAAGGACAGGCCACGGAGGATATGGCTGCCGCCGTAGTACTGGTGCAGGGAATCGATTTTCAGCATGTTGTTTTCCTCATCGCCCGAGATAGACCTCGATCACCCGATCATCCGCCTGCACCTGGGCCAGCGAGCCTTCCGCCAGCACGCTGCCCTGGTGCAGCACGGTGACATGGTCGGCAATACTGCCGACAAAGCCCATGTCGTGCTCCACCACCATCAGCGAGTGCTTGCCGGCGAGGCTCTTGAACAGCTCGGCGGTGAACTCGGTCTCGGCATCGGTCATGCCCGCCACCGGCTCGTCGAGCAGCAGCAGTTGCGGGTCCTGCATCAGCAGCATGCCGATTTCGAGGAACTGCTTCTGCCCGTGGGACAGCAACCCCGCCGGGCGATTGCGCGACGCTTCCAGGCGAATGGTGGTGAGCACTTCATCGATCCGCGTGCGCTGTTCGCCGCTGAGCCGCGCACCGAGGCAGGCCCATACCGACTTGTCGGTCTTCTGCGCCAGTTCCAGGTTCTCGAACACCGTCAGTGCCTCGAACACCGTGGGTTTCTGGAACTTGCGCCCGATCCCGGCCTGGGCGATCTGCACTTCGCTCATGCGGGTCAGGTCGAGGGTGTCGCCGAACCAGGCCTTGCCGCTGGTGGGGCGGGTCTTGCCGGTGATCACGTCCATCATGGTGGTCTTGCCGGCGCCATTGGGGCCGATGATGCAGCGCAGTTCGCCGACGCCGATGTACAGGTTCAGGCCGTTGATGGCCTTGAAACCGTCGAAGCTGACGTTGATGTCTTCCAGGGTCAGCACCGTGCCGTGGCGGGCATTCAGGCCGGGCGTGACGACCTGGCCGAGACCGATGGCATCACGGCCGCTGCCCTCGTCAAGGATCGGCTCCAGCATGAATTCGGGATGGATCGACGGGAATCTCATTGTTCGCCCCTTTTCTTCAGCAGGCCGACCACGCCCTTGGGCAGGTACAAAGTGACCAGGATGAACAGCGCGCCGAGGAAGAACAGCCAGAACTCCGGAAACGCCACGGTGAACCAGCTCTTCATGCCGTTGACCAGGCCGGCGCCGAGCAGCGGGCCGATCAGGGTGCCGCGTCCGCCCAAGGCAACCCACACGGCAGCTTCGATGGAGTTGGTCGGCGACATCTCGCTGGGGTTGATGATGCCCACCTGCGGCACGTACAGCGCCCCGGCCAGGCCGCAGAGCACCGCGCTCAGCACCCAGACGAACAGCTTGAACCCGCGCGGGTCGTAGCCGCAGAACATCAGGCGGTTCTCGGCGTCACGCTGCGCAGTCAGGACCCGCCCGAACTTGCTCTGCGCCAGGCGCCAGCCGAGGTACAGGCTGCCCGCCAGCAAGGCCACGGTGAGCAGGAACAGCACCGCCCGGGTGCCTTGCGAGGTGATGTCGAAGCCGAGCAGGGTGCGGAAGTTGGTGAAGCCGTTGTTGCCGCCGAAGCCGGTTTCGTTGCGGAAGAACAGGAGCATCCCGGCGAAGGTCAGGGCCTGGGTCATGATCGAGAAGTACACGCCCTTGATCCGCGAGCGGAAGGCGAAGTAGCCGAACACCAGGGCCAGCAGCCCCGGCGCCAGTACCACCAGGCACATGGCCCAGGCGAAATGCTGGGTGCCGGCCCAGTACCAGGGCAGCTCGCTCCACGACAGGAAACTCATGAACGCCGGCAGGCCATCGCCGGCGGCTTCGCGCATCAGGTACATGCCCATGGCGTAGCCGCCGAGGGCGAAGAACAGGCCGTGACCGAGGGACAGCAAGCCGGCATAGCCCCAGACCAGGTCGAGGGCCAGGGCGACGATGGCATAGCAGAGGATCTTGCCCACCAGGGTCAGGGTGTAGGCCGAGACCTGCAGGGCATGGCCGTCCGGCAGCAGCGAGAGCAGCGGCAGGGCGAGCAGGACCAGCAGGACGACGGCGCCGATGGCCAGGGACAGTTTCGGTCCGGCCTTTTGTGCGGCGGTGACAAGCAGTGGCTGGTTCATCAGTCGATTACCCGTCCCTTGAGGGCGAACAGGCCTTGCGGACGCTTCTGAATGAACAGAATGATCAGCGCAAGGATGAGGATCTTGCCGAGCACCGCACCGATCTGCGGTTCCAGCAGCTTGTTGGCGATGCCCAGGCCGAACGCGGCCCAGAGGCTGCCGGCCAGTTGCCCGACGCCGCCGAGCACGACGACCAGGAAGGAGTCGATGATGTAGCTCTGGCCCAGGTCCGGGCCGACGTTGCCGATCTGGCTCAGGGCTACGCCGCCGAGGCCGGCGATGCCGGAGCCAAGGCCGAAGGCGAGCATGTCGACGCGACCTGTGGGTACGCCGCAGCAGGCGGCCATGTTGCGGTTCTGGGTCACGGCGCGGACGTTGAGGCCCAGGCGCGTGCGGTTGAGCAACAGCCAGGTCAGCAGCACCACGGCGAGGGCGAAGCCGATGATCACGATGCGGCTCCACGGCAGCACCAGGTTCGGCAGCACCTGGATGCCGCCGGACAGCCATGCCGGGTTGGCCACCTCGACGTTTTGCGCACCGAAGACCAGGCGGATGGCCTGGATCAGGATCAGGCTGATGCCCCAGGTGGCCAGCAGGGTTTCCAGCGGCCGGCCGTAGAGATGGCGGATCACCATGCGCTCCAGGGCCATGCCGACCCCGGCGCTGACGGCGAAGGCCACCGGCAGGGCCAGCAGCGGATAGAACTCCAGCGCACCGGGGGCGTAGCGCTGGACCATGATCTGCACCACGTAGGTGGTGTAGGCGCCAAGCATCAGCATCTCGCCGTGGGCCATGTTGATCACCCCGAGCAGGCCGAAGGTGATGGCCAGGCCGAGGGCAGCGAGCAGCAGGATCGAACCGAGGGACAGGCCGCTGAAGGCCTGGCCGAGGATTTCGCCCACCAGCAGCTTGCGCTTGACCTGGGCCAGGCTGGTTTCTGCGGCGGTGCGCA
>DQAA01000352.1:3278-4152 GCA_003523465.1 Pseudomonas sp. | reverse complement strand
ACACGGGTCAGCAGGGCGTGGGCGAAAGGCTGTTCGGGCAGGCGACGGCGATACAGGCCCCAGGCCAGGGCGGCGCTGAGCAGCAGAACGGCGATGGCAATGCTGGCCAGGACACCGGCGGGCAGTCGCAAGGCCACTGCAGCGGCGGGCAGGTTGCTCAAGGTCGCCAGGGCTGCCAGTGGCGGCAGCGCGCAACCCAGGGACAGGCTGGCGAACAGGGGCATGCGTGCCACTTCGGCGGCGCCGACACCCTGGCGGGCATACAGTCGATAACGCACCGAACCGCCGGACAACAAGGACAGGCCGATGGCATTGCCGATGGCAAAGGCACAGAAACCTCCCATGACCAGGCTGCCGGCCGGCAAGCGGACATCGGCATAGCGGCTGGCCGACCATTCGTAGCCCAGCAGGATCACGAAGCCGACGACGGTCGCCAGCAGCGCTCCACCCAGAGCAGGCAGCGGTACGCTCAGCAATTGATCATGCAGGGCGTAGATATCCAGCTCGCTGAGCAGATGGCGACAGGCGATCAGGGCGATTCCGAACAGCACCAGGGTCACGCCCAGGCCGATCGGTTGACGATACTTGCTCAGCAGATCGAGCCAGCGCAGGCGGCTGGGGGCGATGGGGTGGGCAGCGGTCACGGGAATTTCGGTTTCAGCGGTTGGGCGCACCAATCACCTCGGGGATTGTGCGCGACAGGATGGGAGTATCCGGTCAATTTACCAATCCCTATGGAATAATAATTTCAGGATATTACTAGCGTTCAGGCGAATCCGTGCCGGTCATGATAGTTAAAGAATATTCACATTGCCGCCGGGGGGAGGTGAGGGGCGGGCGAGGTTTTTCCACGCAAACGAAAAAGGCCAATCTT
>DQAA01000352.1:3072-3223 GCA_003523465.1 Pseudomonas sp. | reverse complement strand
GGGGTGCGCATTCTACAGTCTTGCTTCAGGCTGTCAATGCTTAATTATTGATTTTCTTGAAAAAACGCTATGCCCTTAAATCGAAGGCAAACGAAAAAGGCCAATCTTTCGATTGGCCTTTTTCTGATTTGGTTGCGGGAGCCGGATTTGA
>DQAA01000352.1:0-3057 GCA_003523465.1 Pseudomonas sp. | reverse complement strand
CGGGTTATGAGCCCGACGAGCTACCAGGCTGCTCCATCCCGCGCCTGTGAGACCGAATTCTACAGGGATGCTTTTCCCTGTCAAGCGAAAGCTGAAAAAAATCCTTTTTTCTTCAAATGCTTAGCATTCCTGTCGACGCGTCCGACAGTTATCCGCAGGCCAGGACGCGCTATTCAGGGGCTGTGCGAAGCGTTGATGCGGTCTGGCAGGGTTGAGTGAGATACTGCGCGTACGATTTTTCTGTAATAACGGTCATCCATGCCTCAGCGCAAGATCATTCATATCGACTGCGATTGCTTCTACGCGGCCATCGAGATGCGTGACGATCCGCGTCTCGCCGGCAGGCCGCTGGCGGTAGGCGGTTCGGCGGAGAGGCGCGGTGTGATCGCAACCTGCAATTACGAGGCCCGTGCCTTTGGGGTGCGTTCGGCCATGTCCTCGCGCCATGCCCTGGGGTTGTGCCCCGACCTGTTGATCGTCAAGCCACGGATGGATGCTTATAAAGAAGCATCGCGGGAAATCCATAACGTCTTCCGTGAATACACCGACCTGATCGAGCCGCTGTCGCTGGACGAAGCCTACCTTGATGTCACCGAAAGCCAGCGCTGCTCGGGTAGTGGCACCCTGATTGCCCAGGATATCCGCCGCAAGATTTCCCAGCGGCTGCATATCACCGTTTCCGCCGGCGTCGCGCCGAACAAGTTCCTGGCCAAGATTGCCAGCGATTGGCGTAAGCCCAATGGCTGTTTCGTGATCACGCCTGCGGAGGTGGAGGATTTCGTGGCCGAGTTGCCAGTAAGCAAACTGCACGGAGTGGGCAAGGTCACGGCGGACAAGTTGCATCGGCTGGGTATCGTGACCTGTCTCGACCTTCGCCAGTGGGAACGCCTGACGCTGGTGCGGGAGTTCGGTGGCTTCGGTGAGCGGCTGTTCAACCTGGCCCGGGGGATCGATGAGCGACCCGTGCAGAACGACAGTCGGCGTCAGTCCGTCAGTGTGGAAAATACCTACGACCAGGACCTGCCGGATCTGGCCAGTTGCCTGGAAAAACTGCCGGAGTTGCTTGAGTCCCTCAATGGCCGCATGGCTCGCATCGACAACAGCTACCGTCCGGGCAAGCCGTTCGTGAAGGTCAAGTTTCACGATTTCAGCCAGACCACCCTGGAGCAGGCGGGAGCGGGGCGGGATTTGCAGAGCTACCAGCAATTGCTCAGCCAGGCCTTCGCCCGTGGTGGCCGGCCGGTACGTTTGCTGGGGATCGGCGTGCGATTGCAGGATTTACGCGGTGCCCATGAGCAAATGGAGCTGTTTCCCGCCTCCTGAAATGCAAAAAGCACCGGCGCGCGGTGCTTTTCAGGGATAGCTCATCGCTTAGTGGGCGCCGGGGTCGGCAACCAGGCGATTGGCATTCTTCCTCAGTGACTGCAGGAATTCCTGTTGCAGTTCCGGATCGTTGCGGGTCAGCTCGATCAGGCTCTGTTCCAGTTCGCTGGCTTCTTCTTCCAGGCCCAGGTCGGACAGTCGCTTGACCCGGTGTACCCATTGATTGACGTCGTCGTCCTCGAGGTCATCGAAGATCAGGTCGTGAGCTTCGACCAGCTTGTTGCGCAGGGTGCCGCTGACCAGCAGGCTGGCATCGGCGCGAACCGCGCTTTCCTCATCGGCCACCGACAGGTGCAGGGTGCCGACATGGGTCAGATTCTGTTCGCTGAACGGGCTGTCCAGCAGGTTCAGGCGCAGTACGCCGTTGCGGTCGGTGGTCAGCTCGTGTTGCGTCTTGCCGGCCTGGACCTCCACCTGGCGTTCACTCCAGGGAACACTGCTGTATTCCTGGCGCTTGTCCTTCTGCACTTCGTCGATCCCGGCAAGGTTCTGCTGGGCGCGACCGTTGGACTGCACGTTCATGAAGGGGTTGAGCCCGGCAAAACCATAGCTGAGCCAGTCATGGGTCACGCTGTCAGGCAGGGAGCCCAGGGCGAAGACATTGACCACGTTGGCGCCGAGGCCGGCAACCACCGCCACCGCGCCCAGCGGGATCTCGTAGATCTCCCGCCAGGGTTGGTAGGGCGTATAGCGATCGTAGCGACGGGTCACTTCGAACTCGGTGACTTCGAAGTTCTTCTGCTCATGGATGCGCACACGGCGTTGCGGCAGCTCGAGTACCTTGGGTTCCCCGACATCGATCTGCAGGCTGTGCTCGAGCAGCTTGCGCTCGATACGTTCCTCATGCTCGCTGCGCTGGGACATCTGGTTGGCGCAACCGCTGAGGAGCAGGGCGCCGCACAAGGCGGCGCCCCCGGAGGTAAAGGTACTTCGCTTGAACATGGTTACTCTGGCATTGGCTATCAGCGACGGATGCGGGCTTGCAGGAACGACACGACGTCCGCCACTGGCAGGGGCTGGGCCTCGCTCTCGGTGCGGCTCTTGTATTCCAGGTTGCCTTCGGCCAGGCCGCGATCGCTGACGACGATGCGGTGCGGAATGCCGATCAGTTCCATATCGGCGAACTTGATGCCGGGGCTGGTTTTCTTGTCGCGGTCGTCCAGCAGGACTTCGAAACCGGCGGCGGTCAGTTCGGCGTACAGCTTGTCGGTGGCCGCACGGACTTCTTCGGTTTCGTAGCGCAGTGGCACCAGGGCGATCTGGAATGGAGCCAGTGCATCGCTCCAGATAATGCCTTTGTCGTCATAGTTCTGTTCGATGGCGGCGGCGACCACACGGGAAACGCCGATGCCGTAGCAGCCCATGGCCAGGGTGACCGGCTTGCCGTTCTCGCCCAGCACCTGGCACTTCAGCGCTTCGCTGTACTTGGTGCCGAGCTGGAAGATGTGGCCGACCTCGATGCCGCGCTTGATCTGCAGGGTGCCCTGGCCGTCGGGGCTTGGATCGCCCTCGACCACGTTGCGCAGGTCGGCGACTTCCGGAACCGGCAGGTCGCGCTCCCAGTTCACGCCGAAGTAGTGCTTGTCGTCGATGTTGGCGCCGATGGCGAAGTCGCTCATCAGGGCGACCGAGCGGTCGATCACGCAAGGCAGTGGCAGGTTCAGCGGGCCGAGG
>DQAA01000350.1 GCA_003523465.1 Pseudomonas sp. | reverse complement strand
TTTCGACGAACTGCCGGATCTCCTTCGTCCCGCACAGATGCACCACCGGCACCTCCGGCGCCACCGCCATGCGCACCCCCTCTATTCCTCGCCGATAATCCCCGTCGAACTGCCAGACCCACTTGAGAAATTCGAGGAACGCCCGGTCGAACTTCTCATTGCACCCTTCGGCAAGATCAGGCCGGACCCGCTGGAACGCACTGCGCCTGATCACCCTCAGGGCGCAGGTCAGCCGCGGCGTATCGAGCCAGATCACCACATCGGCGCGGGGCAGGCGCAGGTCGAACGTGCGCCGGGAGTAATTGCCTTCGCAAACCCAGCGGTCCCCCGCCACCGAGTCGCGTACCCGCTGGCGAAACTGTTCCGCGTCCGGCTCGACCCAGCCGGGTTGCCAGAACAGCCTGTCCAGGTGCACCACCGGCAGGTCGAGATGCCTGCCCAATTCGCGGGCGAGGGTGGACTTGCCGCTGCCGGCGTTGCCCAGGATGACGATGCGTTGCATGGTTCAAGGCGTCCCGTTACGGCCATGCAGCAGATACCCCTGCCGCTGGCTCAAGCGTTCGTAATACTCACTCACCGCTGGCAGATGCGGACGCTCGAACGGCGTCCCGAACCAGCGGTTGACCGACAGCCCCAGCGGAATATCGGCCAGGGTGAACTGCTCCCCTGCAACGAAGGCGCCGGTCCGGGCAAGTTGCTGATCGAGAATGCCCATGTACCGCGACCACTCCGCCTGCCCGGCGGCGAGCGCTTGCGGTGACTGATGCAAGGGTGACTGGCGCACCAGCGACATGAAGGTATAGCTCCACGAGCGGTTCAGGTCGGAGGCCTGCCAGTCGATCCATTGATCGACCCGGGCCCGGGCCTGCGCCTCGACCGGATACAGCGCCGCCTCGCCGTAGCGCGTCGCCAGGTAGCGGATGATGCTGTTGGATTCCCAAAGGGTGAAGTCGCCGTCCTGGATGACCGGGATCATGGCGTTGGGGTTGAGGGCGAGGTACTCAGGGGTGTCGAGGGGCCGGAAGCCCGAACCCCAGTCTTCGCGCTCGAAGGGGAGGCCGATTTCGGCGCAGGTCCAGAGGACCTTGCGTACGTTGATGGAGGTGGCTTTGCCCAGAATCCGTAGCATCTGTTCGTCCTTGTGCAAAAAGCGGCCATCGTCCATGGCAGCGATATGCTGGTCAATATTGTTTGAGGCAGGGCACTACTCGAAGGTGCGACGCGGACCCTGTGAGCGAGTCCGCATCAGCTTTCAGACCATCACGACCAGAACGGCCCTTACTTCAGCCGGGCAACCCAGATGTTGGTCGAGTACGGAATCTGGATCGCGGCGGTGTCGAGGCTGTTCAGGTAGTCCTCGATCGCGCTGACCACTTCAGGGAACCCCGCGCCGGCTTGCCGCTCCAGGGTTGCGTGGGAGCGCCAGGCCTCGACGCATTGCTCGACCGTCTGTTGGTGGATGACCCGCGCGTCGAGATGCACGACCGGTCCGAACAGGGCGCTGGCGTCGATGATCGACGTCTGGTCTTCGCGGCGGCTGCCATAGCCGTAGCCCGGCACCCGTTCCTTGATGATGGCTTCGATCCGGGCCTGGATCGGGTCATCGAGGTGACGGTGGTTCCACATGCAGGCAAACCAGCCCCGAGGTTTCAGAATCCGTGCGGTTTCCTCCAGCGCCTGCTGGCGGTCGCAGACGTTGAAGGAGCTGCCGAAGGTCACCAGGTCGAAAGCCTGGGCGGCTTGTCCGGTCGCTTCGCCGGTGCCTTCGAACCAGCTGACATCGGCCAGGTCGAGGGTGCGGGCGATACCGTTGGCGCGCATGGCGTCGTTGGGTTCGACGGCCACCACTTCCATGCCGCGAGCGGCCAGCATCATGGTCAGGTGCGCGACGCCGGCTCCGACATCGCACACCTTGTCGCCTTTCCCGGCCCCTGCGATCGCGAGCATCGCATCGATCGCAGCATCGGCGTAGTCGGGGCGTTGCAGGTAAGCGTCAGCCAGGCTGGTGTAGTCCCACTCGGTTTTCATGCCAATTTCCTTTTATAAAAACGCTGCAGCAAATCATCCTTCAGCGCCTGGGCCGTGCGCTGGGGCGCAAACTCCGCCATCCAGTCCGGCGCGCTTGGTTCATCCACCGGCAGGTCGAGGCCCGCAACGTTGTGCAGTTCGCCGGCGTCAAAGCGCCGATAGATACCCTTGGGATCCCGGCGGCGCAGTTCCTCCAGCGGGACCTTCAAATAGACTTCGAAGTAGTCGGGCAAATGCAGGCGGTTCCAGGCATGCACTTCGTGAAACAGCGAGATCGTCGCGATCACCACGATATGCCCCTGGGCCGCGATGACCCGGCACAGTTGTGCATATTGCAGGGCCAGCGCCAGGCGTCCTTCCCGCGCGTAGCTTGGCGGAGCGCTGCCGGTGCTGCCGAATACATCGCGCAATTCATCACCATCGAGCAGGACGACCCCATGCCCCTGGTCGCGAAGCCCGGCGGCAAACTCCCGGGCCAGGGTCGACTTTCCTGCCCCAGAGAGCCCGGTGATCCATACCACTTGGCCTTTGCCGTCACTGTCCATGCCGGCCGGCTCCCTGGTCCAGGCTTCCGTCGGCCGCCATCGAGAATTCGCGGAAGACGCAGTCATGGTGGTTCTTGACCAGGTCCAGGAAGACTTCCTGCGGAGGATGGAAACCGCCGAACTCCGATTCGTAGAAGTTCTTGTAGATGGTGAAATGCTGTTCGGAGGTGAGCAGTTCGAACCCATGCAGCAGGTCTTTCAGCTCGTTGCCATTCCTGGCGATGGGCAAGGTATTCGCCATTCGTTCGAGCCACGCCCCGACGATGGGGTGTTGCTGACCGTCGGACGGCACGTAGTAGATGGGCAGCCGGCAGGTATTGAGCATGAATGACACGCCACCGCTCGAAGCGTCGGTGATGACGGTGTCGCACTGCCGATAGAAGTCCTCGCTGCGGCCCTTGGTTTGATCGATCGAAATCCATGGGTACTGGGAGAGTTGATGACACATCTCCTGGATGTACGGATGTTCAAGGTCGGTCATGTAGGGGCGCAGGATGATCCTCGCGTGAGGTATCTGGGCCTTGGTCGCGTTGATGACCTCGACCATGTTCTCAAACAGGGAACCACCCTCGGGGCATATCCCTTTCTGCGTTGGCAGGATGCCAACCACATAGGTGCCCGGTGTTTCCGGGTATGCAGGCGGGGCATCGAAGGCGTCGGGAAGCTTCACCGGCAGCGTGGAGATCACGCTGGTTTTGCGAAGGTCCGACCTGAGCGTCCGGGCGTTGAGTTCCAGCGTTTGGCGGTCGTGGCGATAAAGCGCCAGGCCTTTTTCCAGCAAGCTGAAGAACGATCGGGAGGGCGACACGATCGCATCGAAGAACGACATCAGGCTGGACGCGTAATGCTTGTCCTTGATCGGCATGCCGACGTTGCCGTGGGAGATGAATATCGCGAAGTTCGACTCGTCGAGGGCCCGGCCGATAAACGCATCATTGGAAATGATGGTCTGGGACTTCAGCCGCGCGATGTAATCCAGTTCGACTTCTTCGACGGGATAATCCAGGACGTCCTCGGCCTGCGCTGTGCTCAGGCCGGTGAGGGCGGTCTGCAGGACGACGCAGTCGTATTCGTGGCGCAGGGCGTTCAAGGCCGGTAGCAGATACCCGAGATAGGTCTTGCCGCCATCCTTGACGTTGTTTATCAGGTAAACGCGTTTCATGGTGAAGATCGCAACTCAAAAGTCTTCCCGGACAAGATGAATCCTCAACGGAGTATCGAGAGCGCCGGGTTGTCGCCGTCAAAAAAACGGCCATCGTCCATGATGGCGTTGTGCCGGTCAAGATTGACGGTCGAGAAATATGTCTGATCGGACAACATCGCCGGCAGGGCAACGATGCTGTCCGAAGTTTCAATCGCGGACAGCGATCAGAACGTGCCCTTGAGGCTGACCATGAGGTTGCGCGGTTCACCGTAGAAGTTGCCCCACGACACTGCGCCCACGCTTTGGTAGTACTTCTTGTCGAACAGGTTGTTGCCGTTGAGCGCCACGGTCCAGTGCTCGTCAATCCGGTAGGCGACCCGGCCGCTCCAGATGGCGTAGCCGGCCTGGACCGAGGTCACTGCCGGCCTCGCGTTGTGTACCGAAACATCGCTCTGCGCGGTGACCCCGGCGCCAAGGCTCCAGCGCTCCAGTTCCCCGGGCAACTGATAGTCGCTCCAGGCCCTGAACAGGTGGCGGGGGAAGTAGGTAGTCGAGAAGGTCGGCTCCTGGGGGTTGCTGTTGGCGCTTTCCAGGTAGCGGGTCTGGGTGTAGGTGTAGCCTGCCAGCAGTTGCAGGCGGTCAAGGACCTCGCCGCTGACTTCCGCTTCGAAGCCCTGCGCCCGGACCTTGCCCACGTCGCTGTAGCAGTAGCCGTCCGAGGAGCCGATGCAGGTGCTGTCGTAGTTGGCTTCGGCGCGATGTTCCTCGACCGTGCGGAACAGGTTGAAGGCGGTATTGACGCGACCGTCCAGCAACTCGCCCTTGATGCCGATCTCGTAGCTGGCGCCGGTCTTGGGCTGCAGCGGACTGCCGGATTCGTCGGTGTAGGTGCTCTGCGGCTGGAAGATATCGGCGTAGCTGGTGTAGACCGACCAGTTTTCGTCCAGGTCGTAGACCAGCGCGGCAAAAGGCGTGACCTGGCCGTTTTCCTGGCTGCGGTCATGCTGCCAGTAGTCCCAGGCCTGGGTATAGGAGTCGCGGCTGTTGCGGTACCAGCTCACCCGCGAGCCGAGGACGAAGGTCAGCGGCTCGGCCAGTTTCAGGCGCAAGGTGGCGTAGGTGCCGAACTGCCGGGTGTCCGACTCCGTGGGCAGCGGTCCGCCGCGGTAGGAGTTGGGAGCATAGTAGGCGTCCGCTGGTTCAGGCAGGTGCGGGTTGGGATTGAACGGATCCTGCGAGACACCAGGCAGGCCGTTCATGTTGATCAGCGCCCAGCGGTCGTGAGTGGTGGCACGGCTGGCGTTGGCGCCGAGGACCAGTTCGTGGTTCAGGCCGAAGGCCTCGAACTGGCCGTCCAGGTACGCATCGAAGCCATAGTCGCTTTGGTCGTAGTCGAACAGCCCGGAATAGACAGAGGACGGCGCCGCAGTCGCGCCCGGAGTGACGCCGCCTGGGGTTTCCGAGAGGGCGTACTTGATGTCCTGGTCGTTGTGGGTCCAGACCCCGGCGAACTTGAATGTCCAGTCTTCGTTCAGCCGGTGCGCCAGGTCGGCGAACAGCGTGGTGCGCTCGCTCTCCCAGTTGTTCCACGAGGCGCCGAGGCAGGTAGAGCGGCTTAGCTCGAGGCTCTTGCCGTTGCTGTAGCGGGGCAGGCCATGCCAGCACGGGGTAGCATCCAGGCGCTCATAGGCGATGCCCAGGCCGACGGTGGTGTCGGGGGTGATGTCGTAGTCCAGGGCTCCGTAGAGAATCTGGTCGTTGCGTTTGGCGACATCGTAGAAGTACTGGCGATCCTGC
>DQAA01000251.1:611-2917 GCA_003523465.1 Pseudomonas sp. | reverse complement strand
AGGATGCTGAACGCCACCGGCAGCGACACGGCCCACAGCACATAGCTGGTGACGAGCATTTCGAACTGCCGCGCGCTGTCGCCCAGATGCGGTGCCAACAGGCCGCCGCTGGCCGCGGCCACTTCCGCCGCCACCACCGGCAACAGCCACACCGCCGTCATCTGGTCGATGCTGTGCTCCTGGCGGNNACGGGATCGCCACACCGCAGAGCAGGGCCATCGCCACATCCAGCCACCACAGCGCTTCCACCCAGGGCAGGATGCCTTCGCCGAAGCGCGCCAGGCCGAACACCAGCGCACCATTGAGCAGCGTCGCCAGCCCCATGGGGATGGTGCCGAAGAACATCGAGACCGTGGAATGGGCGAAGATCCGTCGCGCTTCATGGAAAAACAGCACCCAGCGCGCCCCATAGAGGACGCTGAACAGCACGAACAGCCCCATGGCCAACCACCACAAGCCCTCGGCCACCCCATGCAGCCCGGCAAACGCCTGGGGCAAGGCCAGCGCCAGCACGCCGGTGCCCATGACCACGGCGAACCAGTTGGGCGTGAATTGACGAATCACTTCCCGGGGATGGGCCAGTTGATTGAAGGGGCGCAAGGGATGGATGGCGGTCTGGCAAGGCATGGCGATTTGTCTCCTGTCCTCTCATGAGGTGCAAACAAACCTACAACCAAAAGGAATATCCATATAACGGTTATTTTCTCTATCTGTTATCGGTTTTGCCGATATTGAACCCGGCAAATCCGCCGCGCATCGTCTGCAATGCCCTTTACCTGCGACGCCCTGCCACTGCGACCTTGGTCGGCGCTGACGAAGTCCGGGCGGCATGCCAGACTGATTGATCGAGGTGGCCGCCTGCCATGGCGGCACGTTTTTTGTTCGGAGTTTTCATGTCGTTGTCCAGCGGGCTGATCGCGGGGGTCGCCCTGGTCTATATGGCCATCATGTTCGCCATTGCCTTCTACGGCGACCGCCGCAGCACACCGCTGCCACCACGCTTGCGCGCCTGGGTCTATGCCCTGTCACTGGCGGTGTACTGCACCAGCTGGACCTTCTTCGGCGCGGTCGGCCAGGCCGCCGAGCAGCTCTGGGCCTTCCTGCCGATCTACCTCGGCCCGGTGCTGCTGCTGATCTTCGCGCCCTGGGTGCTGCAGAAGATGGTGGCGATCAGCAAACAGGAAAACATTACCTCCATCGCCGACTTCATCGCCGCCCGCTACGGCAAGTCCCAGACCCTCGCCGTGGTGGTGGCACTGATCTGCCTGGTTGGCGTGTTGCCGTATATCGCCTTGCAGCTCAAGGGCATCGTCCTCGGCGTCAACCTGCTGATCGGCGCCAATGCCGACGCCACCGGCAGTCGGGTGCAGGACACCGCCCTGGTGATCTCGCTGGTCCTGGCCCTGTTCTCCATCGTCTTCGGCACCCGCAGCCTGGACGTCACCGAGCACCACCGCGGCATGGTCCTGGCCATCGCCTTCGAGGCCATCGTCAAGCTGCTGGCCTTCCTCGCCGTCGGCGCCTTCGTGGTGTTCAACCTGTACGACGGTTTCGACGACCTGTTCAGCCAGGCCCGGGTCGCGCCGGCGCTGGACAGCTACTGGCAGGAAACCATCAACTGGCCGTCGATGATCGTCCAGACCGGAGTGGCAATGATGGCGATCATCTGCCTGCCCCGGCAGTTCCAGGTCACCGTGGTGGAGAACATCGAACCCCAGGACATGCGCCTGGCGCGCTGGGTCTTCCCGATGTACCTGGCCCTGGCGGCGCTGTTCGTGGTGCCGATCGCCCTGGCTGGGCAGATGCTCTTGCCCGGCACGGTGATCTCCGACTCCTTCGTCATCAGCCTGCCCCTGGCCGAGGCCCATCCGAGCCTGGCCTTGCTGGCCTTCATCGGCGGCGCTTCGGCCGCCACCGGCATGGTCATCGTCGAGGCAGTGGCGCTGTCGACCATGGTGTCCAACGACATGCTGCTGCCCTGGCTGCTGCGGCGCAACAACGCCGAGCGGCCATTCGAGGCATTCCGCAGCTGGATGCTGACGGTGCGCCGGGTGACCATCGTGGTCATCCTCCTGCTCGCCTACGTCAGCTACCGCCTGCTCGGCTCCACGGCAAGCCTGGCGACCATCGGCCAGATCGCCTTCGCCGCGGTGACCCAACTGACCCCGGCCATGCTCGGCGCGCTGTACTGGAAGCAGGCCAACCGCCGCGGAGTGTTCGCGGGCCTGGCCACGGGCACCTTCCTGTGGTTCTACACGCTGGTCCTGCCGATCGCCGCCCATAGCCTGAACTGGCCGCTGGAGCTG
>DQAA01000251.1:0-583 GCA_003523465.1 Pseudomonas sp. | reverse complement strand
CGTCCCTGGCCGGCAACTTCACCCTCTTCGCCTGGGTCTCGATCCTGTCCCGCACCCGGGTCACCGAGCATTGGCAAGCCGGGCGCTTCATCGGCCAGCAGAGCGGCTCGCGGCCGAGCAACCGCTCGCTGCTGGCGGTACAGATCGAAGACCTGCTGCACCTGGCCGCGCGCTTCGTCGGCGAGGAGCGGGCGCGGCAGAGCTTCATCCGCTTCGCCTACCGCCAGGGCAAGGGCTTCAACCCCAACCAGAATGCCGACGGCGAATGGATCGAGCACACCGAGCGCCTGCTCGCCGGCGTGCTTGGCACTTNNCGCGACATGCAGCTCGAAGACGTGGTGCGCATCGCCGACGAAGCGTCCGAAGTGCTGCAGTTCAACCGGGCCCTGCTGCAGGGCGCGATCGAGAACATCAGCCAGGGCATCAGCGTGGTCGACCAGTCGCTGCGACTGGTGGCCTGGAACCGCCGCTACCTGGAACTGTTCAACTACCCGGACGGGCTGATCAGCGTTGGCCGGCCCATCGCTGACATCATCCGCTACAACGCCGAACGCGGCCTGTGCGGCCCCGGCGAGGCCCAGGT
>DQAA01000454.1 GCA_003523465.1 Pseudomonas sp. | reverse complement strand
CTGTGGGAGCTGGCTTGCCAGCGATGAGGCCATCAAATCCAGCACAAAACCCTACTTCTGGCACCGCGGACAAAACACACTGGCCCGCTGCCCCAGCTTCACTTCCCGCAACGTCGAAGCACACACCTTGCACGGCTCCCCTGCCCGCCCATAGACGAACAGCTCCTGCTGGAAGTACCCCGGCTGCCCGTCCCCGCCGATAAAGTCGCGCAACGTGGTCCCCCCACGCTCGATCGCCGCCGCCAGGATCCGCTTGATCTCGATGGTCAGCCGCAGATACCGCGCCCGGGAAATGCTCCCCGCCTCGCGCCGGGGATCGATCCCGGCAGCGAACAGCGCTTCGGTCGCATAGATGTTGCCCACGCCCACCACCACCGCGTTGTCCATGATGAACGGCTTGACCGCCATCGACCGCCCACGGGACATCTGGAACAGCCGCTCGCCCTCGAACAGGTCGGTCAGCGGCTCCGGCCCCAGCTTCACCAGCAGCTCATGCTCCAGCGGCGCATGGCTCCAGAGCATCGCGCCAAAGCGCCGCGGATCGGTGTAGCGCAGCGCCAGGCCGGACTCCNNGTTTCGGCCGGCAGCCCGACTTCCACCAGGCGCAGGTTGCCGGACATGCCCAGGTGGCTGATCAACGTCCCCACCTCGGCATTCAACAGCAGGTACTTGGCCCGCCGCTCCACGGAGACGAAGCGCTGCCCGGACAGGCGCACGTCGAGGTCTTCGGGAATCGGCCAGCGCAGGCGCCGGTCACGGACGATCACGCGGCTGACGCGCTGGCCTTCAAGATAGGGGGCGATGCCGCGGCGGGTGGTTTCGACTTCAGGTAATTCAGGCATGGATCAGTGGCTACCCAGTTCCTGGATGGTTTGCTTGACGTTGTCGAAGTCGTATTCCGACAGGCCGATATAGTCCAGCACCAGGTGCCCGACGGTATTCCATTCGTGATCGACGTTCTGGTTGCCCAGCACGCGATAGGAGGCGCAGATATGCTCGGCCATCTTCAGGATCGCCAGCAGGTTCTTCAGCGGGGCGCTGCGGGGCGACTCGTCGCTGAACACCGCGAGGGCATTGTGGTGGTTGGCGATGGCGTTGCTGACATGCTCCGGCAGGCGCCACGATTTGGCGGTGTAGTAGCCGACCACCGCGTGGTTGGTGTTGAACACCTGGTTCTCGGTGTCCACTACGCGCTGGCGGTCGCCGGCGCTGGCGTAGGCGTCTTCGAGCACGCTCATGTAGTCGGGGAAGCGCTTGAGCATCAGCGGCACGCCGCAATCATGGAACAGGCCCAGGGCATAGGCTTCGTCCACCGCCTGGGAGCCGAAGCGCTTGGCCAGGGTCAGGCAGGTCATCGCCACGTCCTGCGCGGTATCCCAGAAACGGTTGAGGGTGACGATGGTTTCATCGCTCATCTCGCCCTTGATCGACTGCGCGTTGATCAGGTTGATGATCGAGCGGCTGCCCAGCAGGTTCACCGCGCGCTGGATCGAGGCGATCTTGTTGGTGAGCCCGTAATGCGCCGAATTGACGATCTTCAGCAGCGCGCCGGACAGCCCCGGGTCCTGGGAGATCAGCTTGGCGATCACCTCCAGGTCAGGATCGGGCATGTATTGCTCCATCTGCAGGTCGACCATGATCTGCGGCTGGGGCGGGACGCTGATGCCTTGCAAGGCTTGCTGGATCTGTTCGGCGGTGAGTTCCGGGATCATAAGTTCACACTCGGGGCTGACGGGCGATTCTAACCTGATCGAGTAGTCGAGTAACGGCCAGTCGCCATGCAATTTGTCGCGGCGACGGGCGCCTGGCAGGGCGGGCACGGTATACTCCCGCTCTTTTTTCCGGAGCGACGTCATGTCCCTGCCCAGCCTTCGTCTCAAAGCCAATGCCGACCGCCGTTTGCGCGCCGGCCACCTGTGGGTCTACAGCAACGAGATCGACGTCGCCGCCACTCCGCTGCACGGCTTCAAGGCCGGCGACCAGGCGCTGCTGGAAACCGCTGGCGGCAAGGCCCTGGGCATCGTCGGCCTGAGCCCGAACAACCTGATCTGCGCCCGCCTGCTGTCCCGCGACACCAAGCTGTCGCTGGACAAGTCCCTGCTGGTGCACCGCCTCAACGTCGCCCTGTCGCTGCGCGAGCGTCTGTTCGACAAGCCATTCTACCGTCTGGTCTACGGTGATTCCGACCTGCTTCCGGGCCTGGTGGTCGACCGTTTCGGCGACATCCTCGTGGTCCAGCTGGCCTCGCCGACCATGGAGCGTCACCGTGACGACGTGCTGGCCGCGCTGATCCAGGTGCTCAAGCCGAGCGGCGTACTGTTCAAGAACGACTCCTCGGCCCGTGATGCCGAAGGCCTGGAGCGTTATGTCGAGACCGTCTATGGCGAAGTGCCGGAGTGGGTTGCCCTGGAAGAAAACGGCGTCAAGTTCGAAGCCCCGGTGATGGAAGGCCAGAAGACCGGCTGGTTCTACGACCACCGCATGAACCGCGCGCGCCTGGCGCCCTACGTCAAGGGCAAGCGCGTCCTCGACCTGTTCAGCTACATCGGTGGCTGGGGCGTGCAGGCCGGTGCCTTCGGCGCCAGCGAAGTGTTCTGCGTCGATGCCTCGGGCTTCGCCCTGGACGGCGTCGAGCGCAACGCCACGCTCAACGGCTTCGCTGAAAAGGTCACCTGCATCGAAGGCGACGTCTTCGCCGCCCTGCGTGAACTGAAGGCTGCCGAAGAGCGCTTCGACGTGATCATTGCCGACCCGCCCGCGTTCATCAAACGCAAGAAGGACCTGAAGAACGGCGAAGCTGCCTACCGCCGCCTGAACGAGCAGGCCATGCGCATGCTCAGCAAGGACGGCATCCTGGTCAGCGCGTCGTGCTCCATGCACCTGCCGGAAGATGACCTGCAGAACATCCTGCTGACCAGCGCCCGTCACCTGGACCGCAATATCCAGTTCCTGGAGCGTGGCGGTCAGGGGCCGGACCATCCGGTGCATCCGGCTATTCCGGAGACTCGCTATATCAAGAGCATTACTTGCCGCTTGTTGCCTAACAGCTGATAAGCGCTTGAATGAAAAATCCCGGCCTGGTGCCGGGATTTTTTTGTTTGCACCCTACAAAAAGCGCTCTATCTCAGCAGTTAAGACCCCCATAGAAAATAGACTACAACCTTGAGGGAAATCTCCTACTCACTTTTTTATTGAACCGGTAAAAAACTCCACTAGCATGAACAGTGTCGCAACTTCGCGACAAAACAAAAAAGGAAAATAACCATGAAAAAATTGAACATGGAATGCAAAAAAATGGAAAACCTTGCTCACATTATTAAAAGCAAGTAATAGCTGAGCAGGTGAAGCGTAGAGCCGGCCTACGCTTCATCCTCAAGGAGCTCTAAGATGGTTGTAAATCCTGACTGCATATTCCTGATCGGGGACAAGTGCCTCATTCTTTGGAACCTTAAAGATCATGAGCAATTCGAACTCACCGATTCATACCTTAGCCGCGCAATAGAACTAGTTGAGGACATCTCCAGACTCGACACCAAAAACCCTATAGATCAAGAATTGATGTTAAATAATTTCGTGATAAACGACATTTCACCCTTGCATGAATGGGGTTGGGATGAATTATCAAGAATTTTCCATCTTGGAACAAAAAATATCCCGATAACTCAAATACCGGAAAACGAGTCCGAATGGAGCGAAGTATATCTCCAGCACTGCCATGAAGCCTTGCATATGCCGTTCCCCTCAGGTGGAAGACTCGTCACTACCGATAACCGAACACAGCTGTCGCGCCCAGATCAAAAGACCAGTTTTTCAAATACACTGACATCCAGAGCAACTTCACGACAATTTGAAGCAAGCCCAATCTCCCTGAGCGAACTCAGCGAAATTCTCTTTTATACGCTGGGTTACCTACCTGAACGGTCACTGCCAACGGAAGCAGGGTTCCCAGTCGAATTGGGCCAGAGACGCTGCAGCCCATCTGGAGGGGGACTAAATTCAGTCGAGGGCTATGTATACGTCAGAGACATTGATGGCCTGAAACCCGGGGTACATTACTATAATTCTGCCGATCATAGTCTGCATTTGTTGTCCGAAGGTTTCCCCAGGAGTTTTGGCTCATTACTTTCCGGTCAACACTTTTCGAACAATTTGCCTTTCGGGATTTTGAATCGCCCCTGGTTTCGTA
>DQAA01000675.1 GCA_003523465.1 Pseudomonas sp. | reverse complement strand
CGAGCCGATCCAGACCCACCGCGGCCTGGGCTACAGCTACAACCCGGCGCACGCCTGATGCGCCTGGGCATCCGCATCTTCCTGGTGTACTTCCTGTTCGTCGGACTGACCGCGTATTTCGTCCTCAATACCGTGCGCGAACAGGTGCGCCCGGCAGTGCGCCAGTCCGCCGAGGAAACCCTGGTGGACACCGCCAACCTGCTCGCCGAGATCCTGCGCGAACAGGTCAAGGCCGGCACCCTCGGCCAGAGCGACCTGCCGCAACTGCTCAAGGCCTACGGCCAGCGCCGGCCCAACGCGCAGATCTGGGGCCTGCCCAAGACCGAGGTGAATCACCGTATCTATGTCACCGACGCCAGGGGCATCGTCCTGCTCGACTCCGCCGGCGAAGCGGTGGGCCAGGATTACTCGCGCTGGAACGACGTCTACCTGACCCTGCGGGGCCAGTACGGCGCGCGTTCGACCCGCAGCGACCCCAACGATCCGGAGTCTTCGGTGATGCACGTGGCGGCGCCGATCCGCGACGGCGATAGCCTGATCGGCGTGGTCACCGTGGCCAAGCCCAACTCGTCCCTCAAGCCTTACGTCGATCGCTCGGAAAACCGCCTGATTACCCTGGGTGTCGGCCTGATCGTGCTGGGCCTGCTGGTGGGCGCGGCGCTGTCGTGGTGGCTGGCGCGCTCGTTGCGACGCCTGACCCGCTACGCCCAGGCGATCAGCGAAGGTGAACGGGTCGCCCTGCCCCACTATCGCGGCGGCGAGCTGGCGATGCTGGCCGGTGCGGTGGAGCGGATGCGCACCCAGCTGGACGGCAAGGACTATGTCGAACGNNGACCCACGAACTGAAAAGCCCGCTGGCGGCGATCCGTGGCGCCGGCGAGCTGCTGCAGGGGCCAATGAGCGACGAACAGCGCCAGCGCTTCGCCGGCAATATCGAAAGCGAAAGCGCGCGCATGCAGCAGTTGATCGAGCGCCTTCTGGGCCTGGCCCAGGTCGAGCAGCGCCAGGGCCTCGAAGACCAGCAGCAGATCGCCGTGGCGGCCATGATCGACGAACTGCTGATGGCCCGCAGCACCCGTATCGAAAGTGCCGGTCTACAGGTGCGCCAGTGGGTTCCGGCGGTGGCGCGGCTGTACGGCGAGCCGTTCCTGATGCGCCAGGCCATCGGCAACCTGCTGGAAAATGCCCTCGATTTCACCCCGCCCGGCGGCCTGCTGGTGTTCGAGCTGGAGCACGAGGCCGAGCGCGTGGCCCTGAGCCTGTACAACCAGGGCGAGGCGATCCCCGACTATGCCTTGCCTCGTCTCAGCGAGCGTTTCTACTCCCTGCCGCGCCCAGGCACCGGGCGCAAGAGCACCGGCCTTGGCCTGAATTTCGTCGAGGAAGTGCTGCAGTTGCATGGCGGTTCGCTGCAGATCGCCAACGTCGAGGACGGCGTGCGCGTGCGCCTGTGGCTGCCGGCCAGCCGCCTGGGCTGAATCTCTCCACACAAGCTCCACACTGGCTCCCGAAAGCCTCCACACAGCGTCGCCAGACTGGGCTCCTTCTCAAGCGGAGCCCTTTGCATGAACAAATCACTGAGCCTGAAACTCGGCACCATCGCCTTGCTGGTGGTGGTGCTGCTGATTCCGCTGCTGATGATCAGCGGCCTGATCGACGAACGCCAATCCCTGCGCGACAGCGTGGTCGAGGACATCGCCCAAAGCTCCAGCCATGCCCAGCAGATCAGCGGGCCGCTGCTGGTGGTGCCGTACAGCAAGTACGAGCGGGTATGGAAAGTCCAGGACGGCAAGAGCTTCCAGGAAACCCAGATCCACAAAAGCTACCTGGCGTTTCTCCCGGACAGCTTCGTTCTCGATGGTACCGCCAGCACCGAACTGCGCTCCCGGGGCATCTACGAAGCGCGGCTGTTCCATGCCCAGAGCCGGATCAACGGGCAGTTCAAGATTCCGGCCAACTGGGGCATCACCAGCGACCTCGACGACTACCGCTTCGAAAAGCCGTTCATCGCCGTGGGCATCAGTGACATCCGCGGTATCCAGAACGGCCTGCAGTTGCAACTCGACGGCCGCACCCTGGATTTCGCCGCTGGCAGCAAGCTCGACTGGCTGGGCGGTGGCGTGCATGCCGTAGTGGACAACCTCGACAGCAAGGCCGAGATGCGCCTGGACTACGCCTTCGACCTCAACCTGCAGGGCACTGGGCAATTGCATGTGCTGCCGGTGGGCCGCAGCACCAAGGTAAGCCTCGCCGCCAACTGGCCGCACCCGAGCTTCATCGGCAATTACCTGCCCATCAGCCGCGAGATCGATGCTACGGGCTTCAAGGCGCAATGGCAGACCTCGTTCTTCGCCACCAACATGGAAGAAGCCCTCACCCGTTGCATCAATATCCAGAACTGCGACGCCTTCCGCGGCCGGGCCTTCGGCGTGAGCTTCGTCGACCCGGTGGACCAGTACCTGAAAAGCGAACGGGCGATCAAATACGCGCTGCTGTTCATTGCCCTGACCTTCGCCGGCTTCTTCCTCTTCGAGGTACTGCGCAACCTCAGCGTGCACCCGATCCAATACGCGTTGGTGGGCGCGGCCCTGGCGCTGTTCTACCTGTTGCTGCTGTCGTTGTCGGAGCACATCGGGTTTGGCCTGGCGTATCTGTTGTCGGCCAGTGGTTGCGTGGTGTTGATCGGGTTCTACCTGTGCCATGTGCTGCACAGTCGCGGGCGGGGGTTTGGCTTTGCCGGAGGGTTGGCGGTGTTGTATGCGCTGCTCTACGGGCTGTTGAGCGCCGAGGACTACGCACTGCTGATGGGGGCCCTGCTGCTGTTCGCGCTGCTTGGGGTGTTCATGGTGCTGACGCGGCGGCTGGACTGGTACCGGGCCGGGCAGGTGCGGGAATGAGCGGGCTCAGGGAGGACCGGGAGTTTGGAGATGAGTTGGTGAGGGGGATCAGGGTCTTGTGGAGAGCGCAAGTGCTGCTGGCACATGACCTTGTGGGAGCTGGCGTTGCCAGCGATGAGGCCCTGACAGGCAGCAGTGTCGAACCTGCTGCCGCCACCGCCGGCAACGCCGGCTCCCACAGGGATCGGTGCCGGCCCCAGCATTGAGGATCAGGCCGGAGCGGTAGCCTTCATCGACTCCCGCTGACTGACCTCGGCATACCACGCCGCCAGCTTCGGCTGCTGCTCACGCCAGCCGAAGTCCGGCATGCGCAGGTCGATATAGCCCAGCGCACAGGCCACACCGATCGAAGCCACATCGAACCCCGAGGCAATCTCGGCATGATGGTTCTGTTCCAGATCCGCCAGACCCCGGCGGATCTTCTCCGACTGCGCCTCGACCCACTGGTCCCAGCGCTTCTCTTCCGGCCGCAGGAACGTCTCGTACCGGGTCAGCACCGCCGCATCCATGATCGCGTCCGCGAGGGACGCCAGGGTCAGCCGGCGCCAGCGGGCCGAGCCTTCGCGCGGAATCAGCGGGTTGCCGACATGCTGCTGGTCGAGGAAGTCGACGATGACCCGGCTGTCATGCACCACGCTGCCGTCATCCAGGCGCAGCGCCGGCAGCTTGCCCGCCGGGTTGCCCTGGTTGAGGTCCGCGTCCGGGCTGACCGGGCTGACATTCACCGACTGCAAGGCGACCCGGTCGACCTGACCGGTCTCATGCAGCACCACCATCACCTTGCGCACGAAGGGCGACAGCGGTGAGTAGAACAGCGTCATGCTCGGGGTGGTCATCATCGCTCCTTGTTTTCAGTTGCCTTGCAGGCTGGGAGGCAGGCAGACACCGGTACCGCCGATGCCGCAGTAGCCTTCGGGATTTTTCGCCAGGTATTGCTGGTGATAGGCCTCGGCGAAGTACACGGTCGGGGCCTGCTCGATCTCGGTGGTGATCTCGCCGTGGCCGGCCTTGGTCAGTTCCGCCTGGTACTGGTCGCGGCTGGCCTGGGCTTCTTCGAGTTGCTGCGGCGAGGTGCAGTAGATCACCGAGCGGTACTGGGTGCCGATGTCATTGCCCTGGCGCATGCCCTGGGTCGGGTTGTGCAGTTCCCAGAACATCGCCAGCAGTTCGCGGTAGCTGAGCTTGTCCTTGTCGAACACCACCAGTACCACCTCGGTGTGGCCGGTCAGGCCGGAGCAGACTTCTTCGTAGGTCGGGTTCGGGGTGAAGCCGCCGGCATAGCCGACCACGGTACTGATCACCCCTTCACGCTGCCAGAAGCGACGTTCTGCGCCCCAGAAGCAACCCAGGCCGAAGATGGCGAAGTCCACGGCGCTTTCGAAGAAAGGGCCGAGCAGCGGGGTTTCGGTGAAGACGAAGTGTTTTTCCGGCAGGGCCATCGGGGTTTCGCGGCCAGGCAGGGCCTGTTCCGCGGTAGGCAGGACGCTTTTATTCACGAGGATTTCCGAACGCAAGACCATGAACCCATTCCTCTTGTCAGGTAGGCGGACAGCGCCATAGCGCTGCCCTCACTGGGATAGACCGGTAGTGTGCCCGAGTGTTTCGCCGCTGTCAGGCCGTTGGTCCACGAGGGTAGCGCTTGAGTTTGTCGACCAGTTCGTCACCCGGAATCGGCTTGTCGAACAGGTAGCCCTGGCCCACATCGCAGCGGTGCCGGCGCAGGAAGGCCAACTGTTCCGCCGTCTCGATCCCTTCGGCGACCACCTTGAGCTTGAGGTTGTGGGCCATGGCCACCACCGCCGAGGTGATTTCCATGTCGTCCTGGCTGTCGGGGATGTCGTTGATGAAGCTGCGGTCGATCTTGATGATGTCGATCGGGAATTTCTTCAGGTAGCTCAGCGACGAGTAGCCGGTGCCGAAGTCGTCCATGGCCAGGGTCAGGCCGAGCTGCTTGAGCTGGTCGAGCTGGCGGCGGGTGTCTTCGGTGGCTTCCAGCAGCAGGCCCTCGGTCAGTTCCAGCTCCAGCAGGTGCGGCGGCAGCGCTTCTTCCTGGAGGATATTGGCGATGGACGCGACCAGGTCCGGGTCGGAGAACTGCTTGGGCGACAGGTTGATCGCCACCTGCAGGTTGCCCAGGCCCTCGGCCGCCAGCTCCTGGCTCATGCGGCAGGCCTGGCGGGCCACCCACTTGCCGATGGGGATGATCAGGCCGGTTTCCTCGGCGACGCTGATGAACTGGTCCGGACGGATCATGCCCTTTTCCGGATGGTTCCAGCGCAGCAGGGCTTCCAGGCCGAGCAGGCGCCCGGTGCGCAGGCACAGCTTGGGCTGGTAGAACACCTGCAACTCGTTTTGCGCCAGGGCGCGGCGCAGGTTGTTCTCGACGAACAGCTTGTAGCTGGCCTCGGCATTCAGCGCCTCGGTGAACACCTGGACCTGATGCTTGCCGCTGGCCTTGGCCTTGTGCAGGGCGAGACCGGCATTCTTCATCAGGGTCTGCGGATCACTGCCATGCAGCGGCGCGCAGGCCAGGCCCACGGAGCCGGTGACGTTGATCAGCTGGTTGTCGACGAACATCGGTTTGTCGAGGGTGTTGAGCAACTGCTGGGCGGTCTGCTGGCCGCTTTCCATGTCGGTGTTGTCCAGCAGCACAGCGAATTCGTTACTGGCGAAGCGGGCCAGGCTGCCACCGGGGCTGAGGCTGTTGCGCAGGCGCCGGGCCAGGCTGACCAGCAGCTTGTCGCCGGTCTGGTGGCCGAGGCTGTCGTTGATCCGCTTGAAATTGTCGATGTCCACCAGCAGCAGGCAGATCGGCGTGTCGCTATCGCGGGCGAAGCGCTCGTCGAGGTTGCGGATGAACGCCGGGCGATTGCCCAGGCCGGTCAGGTTGTCGGTGTAGGCCAGGCGCTCGATGCGCTGCTGGGCGAGCTTGGTCTGGGTGACGTCTTCGTAGATGCCTATGTAGTGGGTCAGTTCGCGGTTGTCGCCGTAGACCTTGGAAATCGACAACTGGCCCCAGTAGGGCTCGAGGTTCTTGCGCCGACTCTTGAATTCGCCCTGCCAGCTGTTGCCCATGGCCAGACTGGAGTCATCGAACAGCAGTTCGCTGAGGTTCTCCAGCGCCGACAGCTCCGACAGCCGATGGCCCTGGACCTC
>DQAA01000281.1 GCA_003523465.1 Pseudomonas sp. | reverse complement strand
GTTGGGATTTGTTTGATGAGAGCTGGCTTGCCAGCGATGGCCCTGAAGAGCCCTGCAGATTCTGGATCAGCCCAACTCATCATCCAGCGGATACCGACTGGCATTCAGGCTTTCCTTGATCTTGCGCAGATGCGGCTGGAAATCCGCCCCACGACGCAGGGTCATGCCGGTGGCCAGTACATCCAGCACCGTCAGCTGGATGATCCGCGAAGTCATCGGCATATAGATGTCGGTATCTTCCGGCAGCGGGATGTTCAGGCTCAGGCTGCTGGCCCGGGCCAGGGGCGAGTCGGCGGCGGTCAGGGCCAGCACCGAGGCGCCGTTGTCCCGGGCCAGTTGCGCCACTTCCACCAATTCGCGAGTACGCCCGGTGTAGGAAATGATCACGAACAGATCCCCGGTATGCGCCACCGAGGCCAGCATGCGTTGCATCAGCACGTCGGCATGGGCGGTGACCGCGAGGTTGAAGCGGAAGAACTTGTGCTGGGCATCCAGCGCCACCGGTGCCGAGGCGCCAAGACCGAAGAAGTGGATCTGCCGGGCCTGGATCAGCATGTCCACGGCGCGGCTGATCAGCACCGGATCGAGCTGCTGCCAGGCGCTGTCGAGAGAGGCGATGGTGCTGCCGAAGATCTTCTGGGTGAACGCCGCCGGATCGTCGTTGGGCTCCACCGCACGGCTGACGTAGGCCGCGCCGCTGGCCAGGCTCTGGGCCAGTTGCAACTTGAGTTCGGGGTAGCCGCTGACGCCGAAGGAGCGGCAGAAGCGGTTGACCGTCGGTTCGCTGACCTTGGCCGCCTGGGCCAATGCGGCGATGCTGAAGCGGGTGGCCTGCTGGGGAGCGGCGAGGATGACTTCGGCGACTTTGCGCTCGGCCTTGTTCAATTCGTCGAGACGGCCCTGGATCTGCTCCAGGAGGTTTCGCACGCGGTCCATTCGGATTCCTTCGGTCGGGGAGTCGGCCAATTCGCGCAAGCACGGGCCGGGTTCACAAGGTCGTATCCTACTGATGGCATGCTGGGCACACCACTTGTATCTGCCCTGTAGGGTAAATGTTGTTGTTCTTACTACATTTGTTCTTGATAACTACAGTCGAAAACGGTATTTCTACAACCACTTGGTAAAAGAACCTACATCATGTCTTCGATCAACGTTGAGCCCTGCACTTTTGCTCTCTTCGGCGCCCTTGGCGACCTGGCGTTGCGCAAGCTGTTCCCGGCGCTCTACCAGCTGGACCGCGCCGGGCTGCTGCACGAGCGTACCCGCCTGCTGGCCCTGGCCCGTGAGGCCGGCAGCGTGCAGGAGCACCTGGCATCGATCGAAGCGCACCTGCATGAGTTCGTCGCTCGCGACGATCTGGAAGTCACCGTCGTGCAGCGTTTTCTTGCGCGCCTGAACTACCTGCACATGGATTTCCTCGACGCCCAGGCCTATCCGGTACTGGCCGAACAGGTGGCGCCGCAGGCCCCGCTGATTGCCTATTTCGCGACGCCGGCGGCGGTCTACGGCGGCATCTGCGAGAACCTCGACAGGGTCGGGCTGGCCGAGCGCACCCGGGTGGTCCTGGAAAAGCCCATCGGCCATGACCTGGAGTCGTCACGGCGGGTCAACGATGCAGTGGCGCAGTTCTTCCCGGAAAACCGCATCTATCGCATCGACCACTACCTGGGCAAGGAGACGGTGCAGAACCTGATCGCCCTGCGCTTCGCCAACAGCCTGTTCGAAACCCAGTGGAACCAGACCTCGATTTCCCACGTGGAAATCAGCGTCGCCGAGAAGGTCGGCATCGAAGGCCGCTGGGGCTATTTCGACAAGGCCGGGCAACTGCGCGACATGATCCAGAACCACCTGCTGCAACTGCTCTGCCTGATCGCCATGGACCCGCCCAGCGACCTTTCCGCCGACAGTATCCGCGACGAGAAGGTCAAGGTGCTCAAGGCCCTGGCGCCGATCAGTGGCGAGGGCCTCGGCACCCGCGTGGTGCGTGGCCAGTACATCGCCGGGCATAGCGACGGCCGCGCACTGCCGGGGTATCTGGACGAAGACAACGCCAACACCCACAGCGACACGGAAACCTTCGTCGCCCTGCGCGCCGATATCCGCAACTGGCGCTGGGCCGGGGTGCCGTTCTACCTGCGCACGGGCAAGCGCATGCCGCAGAAGCTGTCGCAGATCGTCATCCACTTCAAGGAACCGCAGCATTACATCTTCGCGGCGGAACAGCGTTTGCAGATCGGCAACAAGCTGATCCTGCGCCTGCAACCGGACGAGGGCATTTCGCTGCGGGTGATGACCAAGGAGCAAGGCCTGGACAAGGGCATGCAACTGCGCAGCAGCCCGCTGCAACTGAATTTCTCCGACGGCACCTTTCGCAGCGCACGGATTCCCGATGCCTACGAGCGGCTGCTGCTGGAGGTGATGCGCGGCAATCAGAACCTGTTTGTGCGCAAGGATGAAATCGAATACGCGTGGAAGTGGTGCGACCAGTTGATCGCTGGCTGGAAACAGTCCGGCGAGCCCCCTCGGCCTTATGCCGCAGGCACCTG
>DQAA01000166.1 GCA_003523465.1 Pseudomonas sp. | reverse complement strand
GAAGCGGCCGACGTGCTGGCCGTTTTCCTTGATCTCGAACAGGCGGACATCCGGGTGCCAGGTGTCGAAGCCCTTCTGCTCGGCGATCTCGATGCCGTACAGGCGCTGGACGATGGCGAACAGGCCGGACAGCACCTTGTCGATCGGGAAGTAGGCGCGGAGGATTTCCTGGGAAACGCTGTAGCGCTGTTCGCGCAGCTTCTCGCCGTAGAAACCGCTGTCCCAGCTTTGCAGGTCGGCGCAGCCTTGCTCGGCGGCGTAGGCCTTGAGCTGGACGAGGTCCTGGGCGGCGAAGGGTTTGCTGCGCTGCGCCAGGTTGCGCAGGAAGCCCAGCACCTGGTCGCTGGATTCGGCCATCTTGGTCGCCAGGCTCAGCTCGGCGAAGTTGGCGAAGCCGAGCAGTTCGGCGAGTTCCTGACGCAGGTCGAGGATTTCACGCATCACCGGGCCGTTGTCGAACTGGCCGGCATTCGGGCCCTGGTCGGAGGCACGGGTGCAGTAGGCGGCGTAGACCTCTTCGCGCAGGGCGCGGTCGGTGGCGTAGGTCATCACCGCGTAGTAGCTGGGGAATTCCAGGCTGATCAGCCAGCCGTCGAGGCCCTTGGCCTGGGCCGCGGCAGCCATCTGCGCCTTGGCCGAATCGGTCAGGCCGGCGAGGGCGGCTTCGTCGGTGACGTGCTTGGTCCAGGCCTGGGTGGCGTCGAGCAACTGGTTGGAGAAGCGGCTGCCCAGCTCGGAAAGCTTGCTCTGCACTTCGGCGTAGCGCTTCTGCTGCTCCGGCGGCAGATCGATACCCGACAGGCGGAAGTCGCGCAGGGCGTGTTCGAGGATGGTCTTTTGCGCCACATCGAAGCCGGCGGCTTCAGGGCTGGCGGCCAGCGCCTCGTAGGCCTGGAACAGTTCGCGGTTCTGGCCCAGTTCGGTGGAATAAGCGCTCAGGGCAGGCAGGCAGGCCTCGTAGGCTTCGCGCAATTCGGCGCTGTTGCATACGGCGTTGAGGTGGCTGACGGGGCTCCAGGCCGCGCCGAGGCGGTCATTGAGCTCGTCCATCGCCAGCACCAGGCCGGCCCAGGAAGGGTTCTGGCCCTGGGTCTTGAGAATCTCGGCAATGGCATTGCGGTTGTCGGCCAGGATCTGTTCAATCGCCGGCAGCACGTGCTCGGCACGGATCGCCGAGAAGGGCGGCAGGTCATAGGACTGCAGAAGCGGGTTGTTCGCACTCACGGTTAGACACCTTGGCAGAAGAAACACCGGGCCATCTTAATTACAATCGCCGTCGCCCGCAGCTAATTAGCCTCAGAGAGAGTTCCTATCCATGGCCATCCGCACCTACCAGCAGCACACGCCGCGCCTTGGCGAGCGCGCCTTCGTCGACCGCAGCGCGGTGGTCATCGGCGATGTGGAGATCGGCGACGACAGCTCGGTCTGGCCGCTGACCGTGATCCGCGGCGACATGCACCGCATCCGCATCGGCGCCCGCACCAGCGTGCAGGACGCCAGCGTGCTGCACATCACCCACGCCGGCCCGTTCAACCCCGACGGCTTCCCTCTGCTGATCGGCGATGACGTGACCATCGGCCACAAGGTCATGCTCCACGGCTGCACCCTCGGCAACCGCATCCTGGTGGGCATGGGCAGCACGATCATGGACGGCGCCATCGTCGAGGACGAGGTGATCATCGGCGCCGGCAGCCTGGTGCCGCCGGGCAAGCGCCTGGAAAGCGGCTTTCTCTACGTCGGCAGCCCGGTGAAGCAGGCACGGCCGCTGACCGACAAGGAACGCGCCTTCTTCCCCTACAGCGCCGCCAACTACGTGCGCCTCAAGGACCAGCACCTGGCCGAAGGCTACGACCAGCCCGAGTGACGCCACCCATTCATTGCGAGACCGCCATGCACCAGCAGAACATCCTCTTCGACCTCGACGGCACCCTGACCGACCCGCGCGAAGGCATCACCCGCTCCATCCAGTTCGCCCTGGCCAAACTCGGCATCGACGAACCCGACCTGACCCGCCTGGAACACTTCATCGGCCCGCCGCTGCTGCAGGCGTTCATGCAGTTCTACGACTTCGACGAGGCCAAGGCGTGGGAGGCGGTGAATTTCTACCGCGAGCGCTTCAAGGTCACCGGGTTGTACGAGAACCGCGTGTTCGACGGCGTGGGCCAGTTGCTGACCGAGCTGCAAGGGCAGGGGCGCACGCTGTATATCGCCACCTCCAAGCCTTGGGTGTTTGCCCGGGAGATTGCCCGGCATTTCGACTTCGCCAAGCACTTCAAGGTGATCTACGGCAGCGAGCTGGACGGCACGCGGACCAACAAGGTCGAGCTGATCGGGCATCTGCTGGCGGAAGAAGGGCTGGACCCGGCGCAGACCCTGATGATCGGCGACCGCAAGCACGACCTGATCGGGGCGCGCAGCAATGGGCTGGACGCGGTTGCGGTGGGGTATGGGTTTGGTAGCCGGGAGGAATTGGTGGCGGAGCAGCCGGCGCATCACTTCGAGACGCTGGCAGATATGCATCGAGCATTCCTGCGTTCTTGAGGGCCTCATCGCTGGCAAGCCAGCTCCCACAGGGTTCAGCGGTGTACGCGATCCCTGTGGGAGCCGGCGTTGCCGGCGATGAGGCCAGTAGGGGCGAAATCAAACGTCGATCAGAAGTCCACCGTCGCCGACAACTGATAGGTCCGCGGCGCCCCCGTCCCCAGGGTCTGGGTCAGCGGCACGCCCCAGTAGTCCTTGTCCGCAACGTTGGTGATCGCCGCACGCAAGGTCACCGGCTTGCTGGCGACCTGGGTGGCGTAACGCGCACCGACGTCGAACACGGTGAAGCCAGGAATCGTCAGGCTGTTGTCGGCAGTGATGTACTGCTTCGACTGCGACGTGACATTGCCGGTCAGGGTCAGCCCCTCAAGACCCGGAATATCCCACTCGGCGCCCAGCTTGCCCTGCAGCTTGGGATAGGCCGTGGCCGTCTTGCCTTCGTTGATCCCGCCCTGGGTCTTGGTCAGCTCCGGGTTGACGTAGGCCACGCCGCCCATCAGACGCACATCCTCCAGCGGCGCGCCGAAGAAGGTCCATTCCACCCCGCGGTTACGCTGCTCGCCACCGAACGAGAAGATATTGGTGGCCGGATCGGTGTAGCTGCTCGGCCGGGTGATTTCGTACAGCGCCAGGGTGTGGCTGAAGGTGCCCAGGTCGAGCTTCAGGCCGACTTCCTTCTGCTTGGTCTTGTAGGGAGCGAACACGTCACCGTAGTTGGCGGCGGTGATCGGCGCCGCCGCGCCCTTGCTCAGACCCTCGATGTAGTTGGCGTACAGCGACAGCTCGTCGGTGAGCTTGAACAGGATCGCCCCGGCCGGGGTGGTGGCGTGGGTGTCGTAGCCGGGCTTGTTGCGGGCGCCGGTGACGACGTTCCAGGTGTCGGTGACCACCTCCTGGCGACGCACGCCGAGGGTCAGTTGCAGGCGTTCATCCATGACCGAGAGGGTGTCGGCGACGCCATAGCTCTTCAGGTCGTTCTCGGTGTGGGCGATCTGCGGCCAGGCCTCGGAAACCTTCGGCCCCCACACCGGGTTGTAGATATTGGTGGTCCAGTTCGAGCCCGCCGCGCGGCGGCCGAAGTCCTTCTGGGTGTCGCTGTACTGGGTGGCGTTGACCGACCACTGGTGATTGATGCCGAAGGTCTCGAAGTTGCCGCGCAGCCCCGCCTCGGCGGAGGTCTTCTAGATCTCCATCTGCAACTGGCCCATGGCGGTGGTGAAGTCGCCCGCCGCGTTGATCACCGTGGCGGTCAGCGCGCCGCTGTACTGGTACTGGGTCTTGCTGGTGCCGATGGCGCCATAGGCCAGCAACTGGTCGTTGAGCTCGTATTCGCCGCGCAGGATAACGCCCTTGTCCTTGGTTTCGACGTAGGCCCAGTCGGGGTTGAGCAGGATGTCGTTGCTCGGCGGGCGCGGCACCGGCACGTTGGCCGCGAGGCCCATGCCACGGTTCTGGCCGTTGATCTTGTCATCGGTATCGAACAGGTCGAGGGACAGCTTGCCGCGCTCGCCGCGCCAGTCCAGGGCCAGGGACGACAGCACGTTGCGCTGCGACTGGTCGTCGATGGCGGTGTCGCCGTCACGGTACATGCCGTTGAAGCGCACGCCGAACTGGTTGTCCTCGCCGAAGCGCCGGCCCACGTCGAGGTGGCTGCCGAGCTGGTTGTCGGAGGCCCAGGTGGCGGTCAGGCGGGTCAGCGGGGTGTCACCGGCACGCTTGGGAATCAGGTTGACGAAACCGCCCACCGAACCGCCCGGTGGCATGCCGTTGAGCAGCGCCGACGGGCCCTTGAGCACCTCGATGCNNGGCCATGCCGAACAGGCCGTCGACGGTCATGTCGCTGACGCTGGTCTGGAAGCCGCGGATCGAATAGTTCTCGCTGTAGGTGCCGGTCAGGCCATTGCTGAACACCGACGGGTCGGTGGCCGCGATCACGTCAGTGATATCCCTGGCCTGCAGGTCGCGCACGTAGCTTTCGGTGTAGCTGACGGTGCTGAACGGGGTTTCCATGAAGTCCTTGTTGCCCAGCAGCCCGACCCGGCCCCCGCTGGCGACCTGGCCGCCGGCATAGGCCGGGGGCAGGGTTTCGCTGGCGATGGCTTCGGCGTCGATGCGGGTGGCGGGCAGGTCCATCGGCGCGGGTTGTTCTTCTTCGGCATGGGCCCTGGCCGGTGACAGCGCACAGGTGCCAAGGGCAAGCCCGAGCAGGATGGCCTGGGCCAGCGGCGTGCGTTGCAAAACAACGGCAGAGGAAAGTGAAACAGGGGAGGGACGGTGGGACACGCTATGACTCCAAGCGATGGTTGGCAGAATGTTTTTGGTTTTAAAAAGCGAAGACGTAGGGCAAACGAGAATCACCTGCTGATACAGCTATTCCCGCTGGCGCGTTTTGTTGCTCAGTCCGCGTAGCCCTTGAGCACGTCGTCGACGATCAGCGCAACGGAGGTCGGGCTGGCGGCGGTGACGTACCAGGCTTCCGGGTCGACGAACACCACGCGGTCGTTCTTCCACGCCTTGGTTTGACGCAGCAGCGGGTTGCCGAGGGTTTCCTTGGTCAGCGTCGGGCGCTGCTCCATCACCGCCGTGCGGTCGACCACGTAGAGGATGTCCGGGTTGGCCTGCTGGATGAACTCGCTGGAAATCGGCTGGCCATGCAGACCGGTGTCCAGGGTGTCGGTGGCCGGCTTGACGCCGAGATCGGTGAAGACGAAGCCGTAGCGCGAGTGCACGCCGAAGGCACTGAAGGCGCCGTTGTTGTGCAGCACCACCAGGGCGCGTTCAGGGCGCTCGTGGGTGACGGTGCGAGCCTGGTCGACCTGGGCTTGCAGCTCGGTGGCCTTTTGCGCCGCCAGGGCCTGCTTGCCGAAGACCTCGCCGAGGCTGAGCAGATGCTGCTTGATCACCTCGATATGCCCGGCCTCGCTGTCGCGGTAGTCCACGTCGAAGTGCAGGGTCGGGGCCATTTCGCTGAGCTCCGCGTATTGGTTGGCCTGCAGCGAAGTGATCAGGATCAGGTCCGGGTGCGCGGCATGCACCCGCTCCAGGTTGGGCTGGACGATCGAACCGATGTCCGCGACCTGCGCATCGTCCTTGTAGCGCGCCAGGAAGTGCGGCACGAAGTCCTTGGGCATGCCTGCCACCGCGACGCCCAGTTGATCGAGGAAGTCCACT
>DQAA01000328.1 GCA_003523465.1 Pseudomonas sp. | reverse complement strand
GGCCGGGGTAGCGGCAGGGTTGGCAGGAGTGGCCTGACGGGCCTGGTGCGTCGGAGCGGCGCCCGAACTCTTGCCGCCGCCGAAGCGCTTGGCGTTGGCGTCGAGGCTCATGGTGAGACCGATGCACAGCGCCAGGGCGATGCTGAGAAAACGTTGCATAGAANNCCATGTTGCACAAGTTGAGGGGCGCATGACAGCGACAAGATGTTTCGAGCTTTTGCCTGAAATTTCCGACTGCCTACGTAAGGGGCTGTAGGGCCTTTCCTTATTGGAGGAAAGAAAGGCCGATGCCGACAGTCGGATTCTTCTTCAGATGACGTTCTAGATGGCTTCGAGCTTGGCGTACCCGAGCATCAGCCATTTGCTGCCCTCGGCAAAATTCACCTGGACCCGGGCCTGAGCGCCGGAGCCTTCGAAGTTGAGGATGACGCCCTCGCCAAACACCGCATGCTGTACCCGCTGGCCCAGGTTGAAGCTGGTCTGCGGGATATTGGCATTGGCGAACAGGCTGCTGGCGGCCTGTTTCGGCGCGCCGGAGAACGGCCGGCTGACGCTGTTGGACAGCCTCACTTCCTGCACCAGTCCCGGAGGAATCTCCCGTACGAAACGCGACACCTTGTTGTAGGTTTCGCTGCCGTACAGGCGCCGGGTCTCGGCATAGGTCATCACCAGTTGCTGCATGGCACGGGTGATGCCGACGTAGGCCAGGCGGCGTTCCTCTTCGAGACGGCCAGGTTCTTCCAGGCTCATCTTGTGCGGGAACAGGCCTTCTTCCATGCCCACCAGGAACACATGGGGGAATTCCAGGCCCTTGGCGCTGTGCAGGGTCATCAGCTGGATGCTGTCTTCGTGCTCGTCGGCCTGGGCATCGCCTGCTTCCAGCGAGGCGTGGCCGAGGAAGGCCGACAGCGGCGAAAGGTCGGCGTCTTCCTCGGTAGTCTCGAAGTTGCGCGCGGCGCTGACCAGCTCCTCAAGGTTTTCTACCCGTGCCTGGCCCTTTTCACCCTTTTCCTCCTGGTGATAGACGATCAGCCCGGACTGCTCGATGACCGTCTGGGTCATTAGGTGCAGGGGCATGTCCGTCACCTTGGCGGAGAGGTTTTCCAGCAGTTCGACGAAGGCACCGAGGGCGCTGGCGGCGCGGCCCTTGAGGGCCTTGTTGGCCAGCAACTGGGTCATGGCTTCCCACATCGACACCTGGGAATGCCGGGCGTGTTCGCGGATGGCTTCGACGGTCTTCTCGCCGATGCCCCGTGGCGGCACGTTGATCACCCTTTCCAGCGCCGCATCGTTGCCACGGCCTTCCAGCAGGCGCAGGTAAGCCATGGCGTTCTTGATCTCGGCGCGCTCGAAGAAGCGCTGGCCGCCATAGATGCGGTACGGAATGCGTTCGCGCAGCAGGGCTTCTTCAAGCACCCGCGACTGGGCGTTGGAACGGTAAAGAATGGCGATATCGCTGCGCGCCAGACCGGTCTTCAGCGCGCTCTCGATGGTCTCGACCACGTAGCGGGCTTCGTCGTGTTCGTTGAAGGCGGCATATAGGCTCAGTGGCTCGCCGTCGCCGCCATCGGTCCACAGTTCCTTGCCCAGGCGCCCGCTGTTGTTGGCGATCAGGCCGTTGGCGGCCTTGAGGATGCCGGCGGTGGAGCGGTAGTTCTGCTCCAGGCGGATCACCTCGGCGTCGGGGAAGTCGCTGGAGAACTGCTGGATGTTCTCGATGCGTGCGCCGCGCCAGCCGTAGATCGACTGGTCGTCGTCGCCGACCACCATCAGGCTGTCGCCGCCCTGGCCGAGCAGGCGCAACCAGGCGTATTGCACGGCGTTGGTGTCCTGGAACTCGTCCACCAATAGATGACGGAAGCGGCGCTGGTAGTGCTGCAGCAGGCCCGGGTGGTCGCGCCACAGGTCCAGGGCGCGCAGCAGCAGCTCGGAGAAGTCGATGACGCCGGCGCGCTGGCAGGCCGCTTCATAGGCTTCATAGATGCTGCGCATGGTGCCGAGGAACAGGTCGCCATTGACCTGGATATGCTGCGGACGCAGGCCTTCGTCCTTCTGCCCGTTGATGAACCACTGCGCCTGGCGCACCGGCCAGCGTTGTTCATCGAGGCCGAGGTCGCGGATCACCCGCTTGACCAGGCGGCCCTGGTCATCGCTGTCGAGGATCTGGAAGTTCTGGTTCAGCCCGGCTTCCTGCCAGTGCGCGCGCAACAGGCGGTGTGCCAGGCCGTGGAAGGTGCCCACCCACATGCCCGCCGGGCTGATGCCCAGCAGTTGCTCGATGCGGTGGCGCATCTCGGCGGCGGCCTTGTTGGTGAAGGTCACCGACAGGATCGAGTGCGGCGAGGCCCGCTCGACCTGGATCAACCAGGCGATGCGGTGCACCAGCACACGGGTCTTGCCGGAGCCGGCACCGGCCAGGACCAACTGACGCCCGACCGGCGCGGCTACCGCCTGGCGCTGGGCATCGTTGAGGGAATTCAATAGGAGAGAGAGGTCGTCGTGCATCCGGCCATTCTAGGGGGGCAATGGATCCCTGGGCAAACCCGGCCGGCAAAAAGACCTGGCCGTGCGACCGGGCGGTCATCGGCTGCAGCCCTTGGCCCGCGTGCTTGAGCGCTCGCCCTGTACGAAGGAATGAGAATTCGGGGGTGCGAATTTATGACACAGAGCAGTTTGGCACCGCGCTTTGCTTGTGTATGCTCCGTCCACGTTTGTGGCTAACCATTACAAGAACACGCCCATGACACTCGCATCTGGACCCGTTGGCGTGCCAATCGAGGCACGCCGCGGCATTCGCAAGCAATTTGCCACGCAGCTGGCGGTTGAGCGTACCCGTCTGTTGTACCAAGGCTCTCTGCTACCCACCCTGTTCATGCTGTTGAACGGCCTGGTCTGTGCCTGGCTGCTGTGGAGCCCGCAGCGTTACCTGCTGGTCAGCGTCTGGGTCGTGTGGCTGATGGCCCTGGTGTCGTTGCGGGTGATCCAGGTCGCGGCCTTCGATGCGGCGATGCCCGATCGCCAGGCCAAGCCTAACTGGCGACGCATGTTCATGCTGGGCTCGGCATTCAGCGGCCTGACCCTGGCCAGCGCGGCGATCGCCCTCGTCCCTGTGGATAACTTCGTGCAGCAGGCCTGGGTCTTCGGCCTGCTCGGCGCTGCGGCGCTGTCCGCCAGCGTGGCCTATGCGGTGAGCATTCCGGCCTTCCTCAGTTTTGTCCTGCCGTGCCTGGTGCCGCCGATCGCGTTCCTGTTCTGGAGCGGCGATCAACAGCAGCAGGGCTGGGGCCTGCTTGGCCTTTTATTGCTGGGCGCCTTGCTGGTGGTGGCCTGGCAGGTCAATCGCCTGATCGAGAACAGCCTGCTGCGGCGCTTCCAGAACCAGGCGCTGATCGAACACCTGCAAGCCGCTCATTCCCGCAGCGAACAGCTCAACAAGGCACTGGCCGACGAAGTCGAGCAGCGTCGGGGCGCCGAGGAACAATTGCGCCAGGCCCAGGCCGGGCTGGAGACCCGGGTCGCGCAGCGCAGCGTCGAGCTGGACGCTGCCAACCAGGCCCTGAGCAAGAGCGAGCAACGCCTGGCGCTGGCGCTGGAGGCCAGTGAGCTGGGCCTGTGGGACTGGAACCTGCAGACCGACGAAGTCCACCATACCCAGCTCCGCGAGCTGTTCGGCCTCAACCCGGACGCAGTCACCGCCATGCTGGTGCACCTCAAGCCGCGCCTGCACCCGGACGACGTCATGGCGCTCAAGCGCACCCTGGTCGAGCACCTCAAGGGGCGCACCGAGGATTACCGCATCGAATACCGCTTCCGTCATAACGACGGCCATTGGTGCTGGATCGAAGACCGCGGCCGTGCCGTGGAGCGCGATGAGCAGGGCCGGGTCGTGCGGATGATCGGTACCCGCCGCGATATCAGCGCGCGCCGGGACCAGGAAGAACAGCAGCGCCTGGCGGCGACGGTGTTTGAGGCGGCCAGCGAAGGTATCGCCATCCTCGGCCCGGGCTACGAGCTGCTGGCGTTGAACCAGGCGTTCTGCCGCATGACCGGCTACAGCCGCGAGGAACTGCTCGGGCGCAACGCCCTTGAACTGCCTTGCAGCCTGGATGCACGACGGCACTACGGGGCCATCGACCAGGCGCTGGAGCAGAACGGCCGCTGGCAGGGCGAGCTGGTCGAAGCACGCAAGGACGGCTCGCTTTATCCACAGTGGCTGCAGCTCAACGGTGTGTTCGACGGTCGCGGCAAGGTCAGCAACGTGGTGGGCTTCTTCAGCGATCTCTCGGAGCGCCGCGAGTCCGAGGAGCGCCTGCGTTATCTCGCTCATTACGACGAACTGACCGGCCTGGCCAACCGCGCCCTGTTCCGCCTGCGCCTGCTCGAAGCCGGCCAGCGCCTGCGTACCAGCGGTCGCAGCCTGGCCCTGATGCATATCGACCTGGACCGCTTCAAGCTGCTCAACGACAGCCTCGGCCACGAAGTCGCCGACCAGTTGCTCAAGCAGATCGCCATGCGCATCGGCAACGCCATGCCCGAGGCGGATACGGTGGCGCGCCTGTCCGGTGATGAATTCGTGGTGCTCTTCGATGGCTACAGCAACCTGTCCAGCCTGGTTCGTGTCGCCAGTCGCCTGCTGGACAAGTTGCGGGTACCGGTGCGCTTCGACAACCACGAGCTGGTGATCAGCGCCTCGGTCGGCATCGCCCTGATTTCGGACATGAGCCTCGACCTCAACGTGCTCGTCAGCCAGGCCAACATGGCCATGCAGCATGCCAAGCACCTGGGCGGCGACAACTTCCAGTTCTATACCGAGAGCCTGCAGGCCAGCACCCTCGACCGCCTGCAACTGGAAAACCAGTTGCGCAAGGCCATCGACGAGGGCCAGCTGGAGGTCTACTACCAGCCCAAGGTGTGCCTGGCGACAGGGCGCATGGACGCCGCCGAGGCGCTGGTGCGCTGGAACCATCCGACCATGGGCATGGTGCCGCCGGGGGACTTCATCGGGCTGGCGGAAGAAACCGGGCTCATCGCGCCCATGGGCGAATTCGTCCTGCGCCAGGCGTGCTGGCAGGCCTGCGAGTGGCAGCGCCAGGGGCTGGAGCCGATACGGGTGTCGGTGAACCTGTCGGTCTATCAGTTGCGCCAGGGCAAGCTGGTCAGCCTGGTGCGTCAGGTTCTCGAAGAAAGCGGTCTGGACCCACACCTGCTGGAGCTGGAACTGACCGAGAGCCAACTGCTGGACAGCGTCGAGCACATCATCGCCACCTTCAAGCAGTTGCATGAGCTGGGGGTGAAGCTGGCGATCGACGACTTCGGTACCGGTTATTCCTCGCTCAGCTATCTGAAACGTCTGCCAGTGGACTACGTCAAGATCGACCAGGCCTTTATCCGGGGGCTGGAAGAGGGCAGTGAAGACGCCGCGATCACCCGGGCGATCATCATCATGGCCCACAGCCTGGATCTGATGGTGGTCGCCGAAGGGGTGGAAACCGAAGAGCAGTTGCGCTTCCTGCGCGACCAGGACTGCGACGAAGTCCAGGGCTACCTGATCAGCCGGCCCGTGCAGGCCGGCGTTCTGGCGTCGCTGTTGCGCGAGGAACTGGTCTGGTAAGGCTCAGCCGTGCCAGGCCCGACCGTGACGGGCCAGCAGGCTTTGCGCCTGCTCCGGGCCGTTGGTCCCGGCGTGGTAGGGGCGCGGGGTCTGGAAGTGTTCCTGCCAGCCGTTGAGGATCGGGTCGATCCAGGCCCAGGCCGCTTCCACCTCGTCGCGGCGCATGAACAGCGTCGAATCACCCTCCAGCACATCCAGCAACAGGCGTTCGTAGGCCTCCCAGCGGCGGGTCTGGCCGAACACCTGGGCCAGGTTGAGGTTCAGTTCCACCGGCTCCAGGCGCATGCCCTTGCCCGGGGTCTTGGTCATCATTTGCAGGCTGATGCGCTCGTCCGGCTGTAGCTGGATCAGCAGCTGGTTGGCGCGATCGCCCTCGAACAGGCGGTGCGGCACCGGTTTGAACTGGATGACGATCTGCGACGAGCGCTTGGCCAGGCGCTTGCCGGTGCGCAGGTAGAAGGGCACGCCGGCCCAGCGCCAGTTGTTGATATGGGCTTCGACGGCGACGAAGGTCTCGGTGTCGCTGTCGTTATCCACATCCTTTTCGAAGTAGTAGGCCGGCACTTCCTGGCCGCCGATCTTGCCGGCGCTGTACTGGCCGCGCACGGTTTTGTCCTGCACGTCCTGGTCGGTGATGGGCTTGAGGGCGCGGAGGATCTTCACTTTCTCGTCGCGTACCGCTTCGGCGTCGAACTGCGCCGGCGGCTCCATCGCGACCAGGCACAACAGCTGCAGCAGGTGGTTCTGCAGCATGTCGCGGGTGGCGCCGGCACGGTCGTAATAGGCGCCGCGGTTCTCTACGCCGAGGGTCTCGCAGACGCTGATCTGCACGTGGTCGATCTGGCTGGCGCGCCACACCGGTTCGAGCAGGGCGTTGGCGAAGCGCAGGGCCATGAGGTTCTGCACGGTTTCCTTGCCCAGGTAGTGGTCGATGCGGAATACCTGGGACTCGTCGAAAACCGCGCCGATGGCGCTGTTGATCGCGGTGGCCGATTCCAGCGAATGGCCGATGGGCTTTTCCAGGACGATGCGCGATTCGCTGTCCACCAGCCCGGCGATGTTGAGGTGGGTGACGATGGGCACGAAGAGGTTGGGCGCGGTGGCCAGGTAGTAGATCCGCGCCAGCCCTCCAGGCTCGCCGAGAAAGTGCGCGAGCCGGCCGAAATCGGCGCTCTGCGAGGCGTCCATGGAGAAGTAGTCGAGGCGGGTGGCGAAGCGGTCCCAGGTGTCGTCGTCGAAGTCGTTGCGGGCGATCTGGGCGCGGCAGCGACGTTCGGCAAGCTTTTGAAAACTTTTCCGCGGCATCGGGCTGCGGGCCAGGGCGACGACGCGTACCGCCGGGTGCAGACGACCCTCGCGATACAGGTGGTAGAGCGCCGGAAGCAGTTTGTGCAGGGCCAGATCACCCGTTCCGCCGAAGACCAGAATGTCACAAGGAATAGTCAAACCCACCACACTCCTGTCTCGTTTAGCTGGGCGGTTAGCCAGGCATGTAGTATAACTACAAGCTTGCTACAACCGGCCAGCCGATCATAACCGAGTCCAGCCATTGAATCTGTTGCAACACATCGCCCAGTCGCGCCACCTCCTGCGCAAGTCGGAACTCAAGGTTGCCGATCACGTCCTGCTTGATCCCGCGGCTGTCATGCATAGCTCCATGGCCGACCTGGCCCACAGCGTCGGTATCAGCGAGCCGACCATCGTGCGTTTCTGCCGGGCCATTGGCTGCACCGGCTTCCAGGACCTGAAACTCAAGCTCGCGCAAAGCCTCGCCGCCGGTGCCAGCTTCGGTCAGTTCGCGATCCATGAAGACGACTCGGTCGCCGACTACAGCCTGAAAATCTTCGACACTACCCTGCATACCCTGATGGAAGTGCGCGAGCACCTCGACCCCCAGGCGCTGCAGCGCGCAGTGACCGCCATGGCCCAGGCCCAGCGTGTCGAGTTCTACGGTTTCGGTGCGTCCGGTGCGGTGGCGGCGGATGCCCAGCACAAGTTCTTCCGCCTGCTGCTCAGCGCGGCGGCCTATTCCGACCCGCACATGCAGGCGATGTCGGCGGTAACCCTCAAGCCTGGCGATGTCGCGGTGTGCATTTCCCAGTCCGGTCGCTCCAAGGACCTGCTGATCACCGCGAATATCGTCCGTGAAAGCGGCGCCAACCTGATCACCCTGTGCCCGAGCCAGACCCCCCTGGCCGAGCTGTCGACGGTCAACCTGGCCATCGACGTGCACGAAGACACCGAAATCTACACCCCGCTGACCTCNNGGTGGTGATCGACGTGCTGGCGATGGGCGTGGCCATGGCCCGCGGGCCGAGCCTGGTCAATCACCTCAAGAGTGTGAAGCGCAGTCTGCGCAGCTTGCGGCTTTCGCCGAAATCCTTGAAGAACATGGAAGACTGATCGTCATTCTGTGTCGCTGCTGATGGCCTCATCGCCG
>DQAA01000340.1 GCA_003523465.1 Pseudomonas sp. | reverse complement strand
AGCCAGTGGAGGAACGGGCCGGACCTCCCGCCATCGCAGCTTCCAGCTTGCCAACCCTGGCCAGGGCCTTCTTCACCTTGGTCAGCAGTTGTTCGTTGGTGAACGGCTTGCCGACATAGTCCGAGACGCCGGCATGGATCGCCTGCACCACGTTTTCCTTGTCGCCACGGCTGGTCACCATGATGAACGGCAGCGTCTTCATCGCGTCCTGCTGGCGGCACCAGGTGAGCAACTCGAGACCGGACATCTCGGGCATCTCCCAGTCGCACAGGACCATGTCGAAGACATCCTTGGTCATCAGGGTCTGGGCCTTGCGCCCGTTGACCGCATCCTCGATGACCATGCCCGGGAAATAGTTACGCAGGCATTTCTTTACCAGGTCACGGATAAACGGCGCGTCATCCACAACAAGCACACTGACTTTACTCATCGCCACTCCTTCCTGATCCCGACTAGCATAACGTTGACTGATGGCCATTTGCCAAAACTTCGGTCACGCCGGGACAACAACACATTCGTTCGCGGGTGCCTTCTACTGCGCTGCCGCAAACGAAAACGCCCGGCCAAAAGCCGGGCGTCAGTTCTCGGGGCAGTCTTATTTATCGTCAGATTCAGCCGGAACATTAGACTTTTCGACGCCTTGTACCTCTTCTTTCATGCGCTTGAGGCCCATGTGGCGCACGTCGGTGCCGCGTACCAGGTAAATCACCAGCTCGGAGATGTTGCGCGCGTGGTCGCCGATGCGCTCCAGCGAACGCAGGGCCCAGATGACGCTGAGCACGCGGGAGATCGAGCGCGGGTCTTCCATCATGTAGGTGACCAGCTCGCGCAGGGCGGTCTTGTACTCGCGGTCGATGGTCTTGTCGTACTGGGCCACGGAGAGCGCCAGGTCGGCGTCGAAACGGGCGAAGGCGTCCAGGGCATCACGGACCATGTTGCGGACCTGGTCGCCGATATGGCGGACCTCGACGTAGCCACGCGGCGACTCGCCTTCCTCGCACAGCTGGATGGCGCGGCGGGCGATCTTGGTCGACTCGTCGCCGATGCGCTCCAGGTCGATCACCGACTTGGAGATGCTGATGATCAGGCGCAGGTCGGACGCGGCCGGCTGGCGACGGGCAAGAATGCGCACGCATTCTTCGTCGATGTTGCGCTCCATCTGGTTGATCTGCTCGTCGACTTCACGAACCTGCTGGGCCAGGCCCGAGTCGGCCTCGATCAGCGCGGTGACCGCGTCGTTGACCTGCTTCTCGACCAGCCCGCCCATGGCCAGGAGGTGGCTGCGCACCTCTTCGAGCTCGGCGTTGAACTGCTGGGAGATGTGATGGGTAAGGCTGTCTTTATCGATCATGCTTTCGCTCCGCAAAGCTGCCGGCTCCGAGCCGCAAGCTTCAAGTCATTCGTGTCTGTCCCGGGCACCGCCTGCGCTTGCGCCCTTCCCTAGCCGTAGCGACCGGTGATGTAGTCTTCGGTCTGCTTCTTGGCCGGGTTGGTGAACAGGGTGTCGGTGTCGCCGAATTCGACCAGTTTGCCCATGTACATGAACGCGGTGTAGTCGGAGACGCGCGCGGCCTGTTGCATGTTGTGGGTCACGATGACGATGGTGTACTTGGATTTCAGCTCGTAGATCAGCTCTTCGACCTTGAGGGTCGAGATCGGGTCGAGTGCCGAGCAGGGTTCGTCGAGGAGCAGCACTTCCGGCTCCACGGCGATGGTCCGGGCGATGACCAGACGCTGTTGCTGGCCGCCGGACAGGCCCAGGGCCGAGTCGTGCAGACGGTCCTTCACTTCGTCCCACAGGGCCGCGCCCTTGAGGGCCCACTCGACCGCTTCGTCGAGCACGCGCTTCTTGTTGATGCCCTGGATGCGCAGGCCGTAGACCACGTTTTCATAGATGGTCTTGGGGAAGGGGTTCGGCTTCTGGAACACCATGCCGACGCGGCGACGCAGTTCGGCGACGTCTTCGCCCTTGCGGTAGATGTTGTTGCCGTAGAGGTTGATGGCGCCCTCGACGCGGCAGCCATCGACCAGGTCGTTCATGCGGTTGAAAGTCCGCAGCAGGGTCGATTTACCGCAACCGGACGGGCCGATGAAGGCGGTCACGCGCTGTTTCGGGATGTTCATGCTGACGTCGAACAGGGCTTGTTTCTCGCCGTAGAACAGGCTCAGGCCCGGCACTTCGATGGCCACGGTTTCTTCGGCCAGGCGCAGGCTCTGTTTGTCGCGACCCAGGGCCGACATGTCGATGCCGTGGGTGTGGGATTCATGCTGCATGGTCAGACTCCATACGCTATCAATTTCGTTTCATCGGGCCGCCCGGGATTGGACACGGGCGGCGCTTGCAAAAGAAGGTTGCCGATCAGCTGTCCAGCGCCTTGTACTTCTCGCGCAGGTGGTTGCGGATCCACACGGCCGACAGGTTCAGGGTGGCGATCACCAGCACCAGCAGCAGCGCGGTGGCGTACACCAGCGGGCGGGCCGCCTCGACGTTCGGGCTCTGGAAGCCGACGTCATAGATGTGGAAGCCCAGGTGCATGATCTTCTGGTCCAGGTGCAGGTACGGGTAGTTGCCGTCCACCGGCAGCGACGGCGCCAGTTTCACCACGCCCACCAGCATCAGCGGCGCCACTTCGCCGGCGGCACGGGCCACGGCGAGGATCATGCCGGTCATCATGGCCGGACTGGCCATCGGCAACACGATCTTCCACAGGGTCTCGGCCTTGGTCGCGCCCAGGGCCAGGGAGCCCTCGCGCACGGTCCGCGGAATCCGCGCCAGGCCTTCCTCGGTGGCGACGATCACTACCGGCACCGCCAGCAGTGCCAGGGTCAGCGAAGCCCAGAGCAGGCCCGGAGTACCGAGTGTCGGCGCCGGCAGCGATTCGGGGAAGAACAGCCGGTCGAGCGAGCCACCCAGCACGTAGACGAAGAAGCCCAGACCGAACACGCCGTAGACGATCGCCGGAACGCCGGCCAGGTTGTTCACCGCGATGCGGATCAGGCGGGTCACCGGGCCCTGGCGAGCGTATTCGCGCAGGTAGACGGCCGCGAGTACGCCGAACGGGGTAACGATCACGGCCATGATCAGGGTCATCATCACGGTGCCGAAGATGGCCGGGAAGATACCGCCCTCGGTGTTGGCTTCACGCGGGTCGTCGCTGAGGAATTCCCAGACCTTGGCGAAGTACACGCCCATCTTGGTGACCAGGCCCATGCCGTTTGGCTGGTAGGCATGCACCACCTTGCTCAGGTTGATCTCGACTTCACGACCGTTGCCGTCGCGGGCAACCATCGAGTCGCGGGAGAAGTCCTGGTGCAGGGAACCCAGGCGATCCTCGATTGCCTTGTAGCGGTTGTTCAGCTCGGCGCGCTCGGATTCGATATCGGCCTGGGCGGCGGCGTCCAGCTTGCCTTCCAGTTCCAGCTTGCGGCCGTGCAGGCGCAGACGTTCGAGGCCGTGGTTGATGGCGCCGATGTCTTTCTTTTCGAGGGTCTGCAGGTCGCTGGCCAGCTTGTCGGCGCGGGCCAGGCGGGTCTGCAGTTCATTCCAGGCCGCAGGGCCTTCGGCGATGACCTTGCCGTTTTCCTTGACGCTGACCAGGTAGCCGTAGAAGTTGCCCCACTCGCGGCGCTCCAGGGCGATCAGGTCGGTCGGACGCTGCTCGTCCACCAGCCAGTCGCCGACGACCCAGGTGAAGTCGCTGCCGTTCAGGTCGCGGTTGCCGACCTTGATCAGCTCGCGGGTCATGAACTCCGGACCATCATCCGGCACCGGCAGGCCGGCACCTTTCAGGCGGGCACGGGGCACTTCTTCCTTTTGCACCACTTCGCCGACCACCACATGCGCGGGCTGGCCCGGCACGTTGTAGCTGGCCTGGATCAGGTCGGCCGGCCAGAAGTGGCCCAGGCCGCGGACGGCGATTACGGCAAGCAGGCCGATGGTCATGATGACCGCGACGGCGACCGCGCCACCGCTGACCCATACACCCGGGGCGCCGCTCTTGAACCAGCTTTTAAGGGAATCCTTTTTCACGGATCGCTACCTTCTCTATCAAAGCGACGAGTATTTCTTGCGCAGACGCTGGCGAATCAGCTCGGCCAAGGTGTTCATGACGAAGGTGAACATCAGGAGCACCAGCGCCGCCAGGAACAGCACGCGGTAATGGCTGCCGCCGACTTCCGACTCCGGCATTTCCACCGCGACGTTGGCCGCCAGGGTGCGCATGCCCTCGAACAGGTTCATCTCCATCACCGGGGTGTTGCCGGTGGCCATCAGCACGATCATGGTTTCACCCACGGCGCGCCCCATGCCGATCATCAGCGCCGAGAAGATGCCCGGGCTGGCGGTCAGGATGACCACGCGGGTCAGGGTCTGCCACGGCGTGGCACCCAGCGCCAGCGAACCCAGGGTCAGGCTGCGCGGCACGCTGAACACGGCGTCTTCGGCGATGGAGTAGATGTTCGGGATGACCGCGAAGCCCATGGCGATACCCACGACCAGGGCGTTGCGCTGGTCATAGGTGATGCCGAGGTCATTGGTGATCCACAGGCGCATGTCGCCGCCAAAGAACCAGGTCTCCAGGAACGGGCTCATGTACAGGGCGAACCAGCCGGTGAAGAGGATCACCGGGATCAGGATCGCGGCCTCCCAGCCATCCGGCACACGCAGGCGGATCGACTCCGGCAGGCGGCTCCAGCTGAAACCGGCGACCAGGATGCCCAGCGGCAGCAGCATCAGCAGACTGAACACGCCCGGCAGGTGGCCTTCAAGGTACGGCGCAAGGAACAGACCGGCGAAGAAGCCGAGGATCACCGTCGGCATCGCTTCCATCAGCTCGATCACCGGCTTGACCTTGCGGCGCATGCCCGGAGCCATGAAGTAGGCGGTGTAGATCGCGGCGGCGATGGCCAGCGGTGCGGCCAGGATCATTGCGTAGAAGGCGGCCTTCAAGGTACCGAAAGTCAGCGGCGACAGGCTGAGCTTGGGTTCGAAGTCGGTGTTGGAAGCGGTCGATTGCCAGACGAACTTGGGCTCGTCGTAGTTCTCGTACCAGACCTTGCTCCACAGGGCACTGAACGACACTTCAGGGTGCGGGTTCTTCAGGGTCAGCGGCTGCAGCTTGTTGCCTTCCTCGATGAACACCCGGTTGGCGCGTGGCGACAGGGCCAGGATGCCCGGGCCGTCGACGGCCTGTTCGACCAGCAGGGTACGGTGCGCGGTGCTGTGGAACACGCCGAGCTTGCCGCTGGCGTCGAGGACGATGAAGCCCTTGCGGCGCTCTTCGGCATCGATCTGCACGATCGGCGCATCGCCCATCTTGAAGTCGCGGATGCGCTTGAGGTGCTGCTCGCCATCAGGGTCGCGGGCCATGAACCACTGCGCCAGGACACCCTTGGAGTCCCCGACGATCAGCGAGATGCCGCCGACCAGCTGGGCAGTGGCGGTGACCTCGACATTGGCGTCTTCGGCCAGCTTGTAGCGACCGTTGAGGCTCTTCTCGCGCAGGTTGAACACGTCGGCCTGGGCGCGACCGTTGATCACGTACAGCCATTGCTGGCGCGGATCGATGAAGATCTGCTTCACCGGTTCGGTCATCTGCGGCAGGTCGATGCGGTTCTGCTCGCTGGTGATTTCGCCGGTCATCATGTTTTCCGAGCGACTCAGTTGCAGCACCTGCAGGTGCGCGCCGGCGGAACCGGTGAGCATCAGGTTGTCGCCGTTGACGTTGACGCTCACGTGCTCCAGCGCGCGACCCTGGTCGTCCAGGGCAATGGGCTCCTGGCCGTACGGGAAGTCGATGGCGGGGGTGATGGTTTTCTTGTTGTCCGGGTAGGTGATCTTGTAGGTGTGGTGGAACACCAGCACCTGGCCGTTGGACAGGCCCAGCACGATCAGCGGGCTGCCCGGCTGGTCGGCGCCGATCGACGTCACCTGGACGCCTGCCGGCAGGGGCAGATCGACGCGCTTGAGCTCGGCGCCGGTCTTGGTATCGAAGAACAGGGCCTGGCCCTTGTCGGAGACACGCATGCCGACGAGGTTCTGCTCTTCAAGGGCGATCATCAGGGGTTTGCCCGCATCCTGCTGCAACCAGGTCGGCTCGAGGGCTTGCTTGCTGGTCAAGGTGGCGCCCTGGAACAGGGGCACGACCACATAGGCCAGATAGAAGAAGATCAGGGTAATCGCCGCCAGCACAGCGAGCCCGCCGACCAGTACATACCAGCGGGTCAGGCGATCCTTCAGCGCGCGGATGCGGCGTTTGCGTTGCAGCTCGGGCGTATTGAAGTCAATCCGCACGGGGGAATTTTGGGTCATTGTGGAGTTGGCCAGATCATTCATGCGCACACCCTAGCGGTCCCGTATGACAGAAACATGACAATGCAGTGACGCAAAAAAGCCCGCCGCAAAGAGGTCTCTGGCAGCGGACTGGGAATTTGCAGCGGGGCCCGGCATCCTCCGGGCCCCGCCAGATCACACTTTAGTTCTTGGCTACACCGGCGGTGTGGGTCAGACCCAGGTCAGCCAGGGCTTTCTCGGCCACTTTGGCCGGCAGCGGGATGTAACCGTCCTTCACCACGACCTGCTGACCTGCCTGGGACAGGACCAGCTTCACGAACTCGGCTTCCAGCGGGGCCAGAGGCTTGTTCGGGGCCTTGTTGACGTAGACGTACAGGAAGCGCGACAGCGGGTAGGTGCCGTTCAGGGCGTTGGCTTCGTTGTCTTCAACGAACTCGCCGCCTTCTTTCTTGGCCAGGGCTACGGTCTTGACGCTAGCGGTCTTGTAACCGATGCCGGAGTAGCCGATGCCGTTCAGCGAGGAGCTGATCGACTGAACAACGGAAGCCGAACCTGGCTGCTCGTTGACGTTAGGCTTGAAGTCGCCTTTGCACAGGGCTTCCTCCTTGAAGTAGCCGTAGGTGCCGGATACCGAGTTACGGCCGAACAGCTGGACTGGCTTGTTGGCCAGGTCGCCGGTCACGCCCAGGTCGCCCCAGGTCTTGACGTCGGCTTTGCCGCCGCACAGGCGGGTCGACGAGAAGATCGCGTCAACCTGGGCCATGGTCAGGCCTTTGATCGGGTTGTCCTTGTGGACGAAGACGGCCAGGGCGTCAACGGCAACCGGGATGGCGGTTGGCTTGTAGCCGTACTTCTGCTCGAAAGCCTGCAGCTCGACGTCCTTCATCTTGCGGCTCATCGGGCCCAGGTTGGCGGTGCCTTCGGTCAGCGCGGGTGGCGCGGTGGAGGAGCCGGCGGCCTGAATCTGAATATTTACGTTCGGGTACTCTTTCTTGTACGCCTCAGCCCACAGCGTCATCAGGTTGGCCAGGGTATCGGAACCAACGCTGGAGAGGTTGCCCGACACACCGGTGGTCTTGGTGTAGGTCGGAATGGCTGGGTCAACAGCGGCAACCGCATTGGCGGTGGCAACGCCAGCGGCGACAAAGGTCAGGGCCGCCATCAAACGCTTCAGTTTCATGCCTTGCTCCTAGCAGGAATTCAGGGGTGAGATGGATCGGGGCCAAGTATCTTTAGGCCGTGTGACTAATCTATGACTCGATTGTGACAATTAGATTAAAGGCCATCAGTCTGCAATGGCACTCATTCTTGAGCCAATGTCCATCCCGACCCCGTCTTTTATGTTGCAAGCGACCTGTCGCCCTTGAACATCAGGTACAGCGGCTGCAATCCGCTGCCTGCGGGAAACACCAGGACCACATCATCGAAGCGCAGCGTTTCACTGGACTCGAAAGACTCGAGCAACGGCGTCTGCGGGATGGAAACGTAGCTGGCGACCGAGCGCCTGGCAGGTGGTGGCTCCAGCGTGAAAGGGCAGGAGCGGCTCCAGCGGATGACCAGCGGCGCCTGATCAGCCTTCGTATAAAGGAAGGCATCGCCGGCGGGGGTTGTTTCTACCCGGCGGACCTTGACCTTCGCCGGTATGCGCTCACCCACGGTGGGGGTCAGGCAGATCTGTTCCAGCGCGGTAATCTGCGTCAGCCCGATAGCGAGCTTGCCGGCCTTCATCGGAGCCGACCTGGTCGACAACCGATAGGGCAACCCGACCTCCCCGTCTTCATTGGCGAGCGCCTGCCAGTCCAGGCCGTCGATGGGCATCAGGTCCTCCAGCGGCACGCTGACGACATAGCGATCGCGCGCTTTCCAATGATCGAAGATGAAACTGGCGACGCCGGAAAAAGTGCCCGGGTGCTGCTCGTCCAGAGAACTCGCTTGCCAGGCATATTCCGCCACCACCGAGCGAATCGCCCTCTTCATTGGATTGAAATGCTGAACATCCATCACGGTCCTTTCGGCAGCGAACATCACGCACGGACGAAGCTGCGCGTCTCGTGCCGAGACGTGCATCACGCTCGGTGTCTTGTCGATGGATGCGCCGGGCGCAGCAAGGCGGATGACAAGGTGCTCCTCGGCGGCCTTTAGCAGTGGCATGCAGTCGGTGTGGGTTTTCTGGTGGCGTTGATCGATTTCCTCCAGCGATGACAGATAGTGAGCGCTGCCCCGCTGGATGATCTCGAGAACACTGGCCTGGATGGCCGGGTCGCGAAATGAACTGCTCAGGTTGCGTTCCGCGTCGGATTTGGCGAACTGCACCTTGAGCTTGAGCGTCGCCAGGGAAGTGATCGCCCGAACCGCAGCGGACTGCGCCATTTCCAGCGTGGTCATCTCCTGCATATGCTCGGCGATCGAACGGGCGTCGAGTGGCTTCGCCCGCCATTGATCCAGCAACCGGGTGAAGTGCGTGAGTGCCTCGTTGGCTGACTGCACAGCGCTGTCGATATCGACGATGAGCTGGTTGACCTTTTCCAGATTCTTGCGTGATGACTCGACCTTTCGCTCCTGTGGGCTCAAAGGGACAGGTGGTTTGGTGGAAGTCACGGGCACAGGCTCATCCTTGAAAGCAGCCTTGCCCTGGGTGTTGTGCCATTGCTGCACATGCGACAGGACACTTTCTATTGAATGTTCGTTACCGGTTTCGAGGTCGGGGGGATAGAAAAGCAGGTCGGCGCCGAAGGGGTGGCCGACGATCTGGTCGAAGTGCTCGATCAATCGGGCTTGGGAGCCTTTGTCCGTGGCGGCGTTCCAGATGGTCGCGACCAGGGATTTGAATTCTTCCTGGGTGTAGTCGACCAGCGTTGGCTTGAATTCCATTTCGAAGCTCCTTTAGTTAATAAAAATCCACCATGCTGTAAAAGCATGGTGGCCAGGATCTGTTATCTCAATGCAAAAACCACTGTTTTTACTTGCATATCAGCCGCGTACTGAAACTGCAATAATACTCCCGGAAATAGTTCGTCATCGTACACATAGTACGCCCAGCCTCCCGTCCAATGTCATCAACTTAAGCCCC
>DQAA01000549.1 GCA_003523465.1 Pseudomonas sp. | reverse complement strand
GGTGAACCCGCTCCCACAGGGTCGGCATAGTTCTTTAGACCCGCGAGGCGAACAACGCCTGATGCTGGCGGCACTGCTCCGCCGTCAGCATGAACACCCCATGCCCACCGCGCTCGAACTCCAGCCAGGCGAAGTCCACTTCCGGATACAGCTGCTCCACATGTACCTGGCTGTTACCCACCTCGACGATCAGCAGGCCTTTCTCGGTCAGGTGATCCGCCGCCTCGGCCAGCATGCGCCGTACCAGGTCCAGACCATCGTTGCCACAGGCCAGGCCCAGCTCCGGCTCGTGGTGGTATTCGGCCGGCATGTCGGCGAAATCTTCGGCGTCGACATAGGGCGGGTTGGACAGGATCAGGTCGAAACGCTGGCCCGGCAGGCCGGCAAAGCCATCACCCTGGACGGTGAAGACGCGCTGTTCGAGACCGTGCCGCTCAATGTTCTGGTTGGCCACTTCGAGAGCTTCGAAGGACAGGTCGGCGAGCACCACTTCCGCTTCCGGGAACACGTCGGCGCTGACGATACCGATGCAGCCGGAGCCGGTGCACAGGTCGAGGATGCGCGCCGGTTCATCGGCCAGCCAGGGCTCGAAGCGTTTTTCGATCAACTCGCCGATCGGCGAACGCGGCACCAGCACGCGCTCGTCGACGATGAACGACATGCCGCAGAACCACGCCTCGCCCAGCAGGTAGGCGGTGGGTACGCGGTCTTCGATACGGCGCTTGAGCAGGCGCTGCAGATTGACCAGTTCGTCGTCTTCCAGGCGGCAATCGAGGTAGCTGTCGGCCACTTCCCAGGGCAGATGCACCGCGCCCAACACCAGCAGGCGGGCTTCGTCCCAGGCATTGTCGGCGCCATGCCCGAAGAACAGCTCGTGCTCATGGAAACGGCTGACAGCCCAGCGAATATGGTCGCGCAACGTGCGCAGGCGGGAAGTGATCACGGCAGACTCCTTGGAAGACGACCGGCGATTCTACCAGCCCCGCGCCGCGATTGGCCGCAACGACGAAAATGAGCCAATCACTGACATAGCTGAAAGCCACTAACTACGCCGCTTGTGCGCTAAGCGATTCACATCGGCGGCCAAGCAGGGGAGAATAGGCAAAAAGCCCTAGCCAAAGGAGCCCTTGATGTCTGGTCCCAACACGATGTTCCATCTCAGCGGACGCGGTTATCCGCCAGCGAAGCTGAGCAACGCCAGCCTGGTGATTATCGATGCGCAGAAGGAGTACCTGAGTGGTCCCCTGGCGCTGTCGGGCATGAGCGAAGCAGTGGCGAACATCGGCAAATTGCTCGACGCGGCACGCAAGGCCGGTCGTCCGATCATCCATGTACGTCACCTCGGCACCGTCGGCGGCCTGTTCGATCCACAAGGCGCGCGCGGCGAGTTCATCCCGGGCCTGGAGCCGCAAGGCGATGAAATCATCATCGAAAAGCGCATGCCCAACGCCTTCAAGAACACCAAGCTGCATGAAACCCTGCAGGAGCTCGGTCATCTGGACCTGATCGTCTGCGGCTTCATGAGCCACTCCAGCGTCAGCACCACCGTACGCCGCGCCAAGGACTACGGTTACCGCTGCACCCTGGTGGAAGATGCCTGTGCTACCCGTGACCTGCCGTTCAAGGACGGCGTGATCCCCGCCGCGCAGATCCAGCAGAGCGAAATGGCGATCATGGCCGACAACTTCGCCTGCGTGACCCCGGTCGACAGCCTGATCTGAACCTGCTGGCGAACGGAACCACCTCGACGATTTCCGGTCGAAACCCGGATATTTACTGAGGAAATCGGCATGAAAATATCCGACGGTTTCGACGCCAAACGCCTGCGCCCGCGCCAGCCGGGCGCCTGGGGTTCGCGCCTGGCCGCGATGTTCGCCATGCTGCTGACCAGCGTCGGCGTACTCCTGGCCATGGCCGGTGCCGCCAGCCTGCTGGGCCGTCCGGCAGCACTGGGCGAACTCAACGACAATCCCGCCGCCGCCAGCCTGATACTGGCCGGCGGTTTGTTCGTTCTGTACCTGGGCATCTGGATCTGGCGCCGCCGTCGCTTGCGCCTGCGCCGTGGCCGCGAACTCAATCTGTCCCCGCATCTGATGAAAAAACACGACTGACTGCGTAGACTCTGCGCGGTTCTGGCGGAGGCTCTAATGCAAGACGACGATTTTTCCCTGTTCAAAAGCGAGATGCGCGGCGTCAAGCAGATCAAGCATGACCGCGCCGATACCGGCAAACCCAAGGCCGATCGCAAGCAACTCGCCAACCTTAGGCAGAACGCCACGGTGCGCACCGACCAGACCGTGGTCGACGGCCTGTCCGACCAGTTCGTCATCGATGTGGGCCCGGAAGACGACCTGCACTGGAGCCGGGACGGCGTCCAGGAAAGCCAGATGCGCAAGCTCAAGATCGGCCAGATCCCCTTCGAGGGCAGCCTCGACCTGCATGGCATGAGCGTGGAGAAGGCCCGGGAAATCCTCTGGGACTTCCTTGCCGAGGCCACCCGTTTCGAAATCCGCTGCGTGCGCGTCACCCACGGCAAGGCCGTGCGCCTGGACGGCAAGCGGCCGATGATCAAGAGCCACGTCAACACCTGGCTGCGCCAGCATCCGCAGGTGCTCGGTTTCACCTCGTGCCAGGCCCGTCACGGCGGCACCGGCGCGGTGTACGTGNNCCATGCTCGAAGGTCGCGACGAGTAACGCCGCACTTGCGGTGCCGCCACAGCCGCCGTACCCTTCGCGTTTGCGAAATACACCACAGGTAGATCCATGTCCCTGGAACAGCATTACACCGCGATCCTTGGCCAACTCGGCGAGGATGTCTCCCGCGAAGGCCTGCTCGACACGCCGAAACGGGCCGCGAAGGCCATGCAGTACCTTTGCCGCGGTTACAACCAAACCCTGGAAGAAGTCACCAACGGCGCACTGTTCAGCTCCGACAACAGCGAAATGGTCCTGGTCAAGGACATCGAGCTGTACTCGCTGTGCGAACACCACCTGCTGCCGTTCATCGGCAAGGCGCATGTCGCCTATATCCCGAGTGGCAAGGTGCTGGGCCTGTCCAAGGTAGCGCGGATCGTCGACATGTATGCCCGTCGCCTGCAGATCCAGGAAAACCTCAGCCGCGAAATCGCCGAGGCCATCCAGAAGGTCACCGGCGCCATGGGCGTCGCAGTGGTCATCGAAGCCAAGCACATGTGCATGATGATGCGCGGCGTGGAGAAGCAGAACTCGTCCATGATCACCTCGGTGATGCTCGGCGAATTCCGTGAAAACGCAGCGACCCGCAGCGAGTTTCTCAGTCTGATCAAATGATCGGGCGTGTTATCCGGGCCGACCTTTTCAGGTCGGCTTTTTATTGCGAGGAATCAACATGATCGTCAAAGCCCTGCGGGTCGGCCTCGGCCAAATGATCGTCTTTTTCGACTGGATCAGCCGTCCGGCCAAGCTCAAACGTGATCCAGCGGCGCAAGCCCGGGTCGAGGAACAAGCCCGCGGCCTGAGCCTGTACCAGTTTCACGCCTGCCCGTTCTGCGTGAAGACCCGNNGACCCGCCGCACCCTGCACCGCCTGAACGTGCCGGTGGCCCTGCGCGATGCGAAGAACAACGAACAGGACCGCCAGGCCCTGCTCGAAGGCGGCGGCAGGATCAAGGTGCCGTGCCTGCGTATCGAAGAAGATGGCAAGACCACCTGGATGTATGAGTCCAAGGCGATCATCGAGTACCTGGACAAGCGCTTTTCTGCGGCGTAGCCACTGACGTCATCGCCGGCAACGCCGGCGATGGACCACGAAGCGGTCCCGGGATTTCACCCCACCATCGGCACATGCCGCGGATGCTGCGCCACCCGCGCCAGCCACTCCCTGACCTTCGGATAAGGCGCCAGGTCGAAGCCGCCCTCCTGGGCCACATGGGTGTAGGCATACAGCGCCACATCAGCGATCGAGTACTGGTTCCCCACCAGGTACGGCGTGGTTTCCAGCTGCCGCTCCATCACTTTCAACGCCTTGTACCCGCCTTTGTGCAGCTTGCGGTACTCCTCCAGGCGTTCGTCCGGCAGCCCCAGGTAGAACTGGATGAACCGCGCCACGGCAATGTACGGCTCGTGGCTGTACTGCTCGAAGAACTGCCATTGCAGGACCTGGGTGCGCAAGCGCGGCTCGCTCGGGAGGAACTCGCTGCCGTCGGCGAGGAAGTTGAGAATCGCGTTGGACTCCCACAGGCAGGTGCCGTCTTCCAGTTGCAGCACCGGCACCTTGCCGTTGGGGTTCATCGCGAGGAATTCCGCCGTCTCCGTTTCTCCCTTGAGAATATCCACCGGCTGCCAGGTGTAGGGCAGATCGAGCAGGTGCAGCATCAGCTTGATCTTGTAGCAATTGCCCGACTGATAATCCCCATAGACCTTGTACATCGTGCCCCTCCCCTGTTTTTTGCCTGACGCGAAGCCGCTGACTGTACGGCTAAATGCAACGCTCGCTGTACCGCACTCACGGGCATCGCCCACGGTAGTCTGAAAAATCTGCTTACACCGAATAACAAGGAATTTCCCATGCCCAACGCCACTTCCGCGCAACTGCGGCCGCTGGCCGATTCGTCCCCCTCGGCGGTGGTCGCCGGCTTTATCGCCATGCTCACCGGCTACACCAGCTCGCTGGTCCTGATGTTCCAGGCCGGCCAGGCGGCGGGACTCACCAACGCGCAGATTTCCTCGTGGATCTGGGCCCTGTCGATCGGCATGGCAGTGTGCAGCATCGGCCTGTCATTGCGCTACCGCACGCCGGTGACAGTGGCCTGGTCGACCCCCGGCGCGGCGCTGCTGATCACCAGCCTCGGCGGCGTGA